>NZ_VHLB01000153.1:0-13805 GCF_006547365.1 Myxococcus sp. AB056
GGCGGGTGCCGGTGGGGTGAGGCCTCGCTGGAAGATGCCGCGGAAGAAGAACTCCTCGCAGAAGGGCGCGGCCACCGACACACCCGTGAGGATGATGGCCAGCTCCAGCGGCGTCTGATCCGCGAACAGCTTCGAGCTGTCGAACATCCGCGTCAGCCACTCCGGCGCCACCGACTGGGCCAGGAACTGGATGGGAACCACCAACGCGAAGAAGTTCGCCACGCCCAGGAGGAAGCCGAAGACGGTGGCCGCTCGCGGCGCTGGCAGCAGCCCCGTGTAGAGGACGGGGCGCCAGCCCGCGTTGCGCAGCATCACCCAGCCCAGGCCCAGGAACACGACCAGCTCGGTGAACCAGATGCCGAAGGCTGGGTTCGCGAGCTGGACGGTGCCGCCCACGAGGATGAACGCGCCGAGTGCAAACGCGGCGCTCACCACCGCGAGCCATTTGGGGCTCGTGCTGAAGCGGGTGCCAGAGGGCGGCCCTGGTGGAGGGGGCGCAACATCGCTGGGGGGGGCGTCTTCCAACGGGCTTTCTCCTATTCCTCTCGTGCTCGAACCTTGACGCCCTTCATCCTGGCTCAAGCAGCGCGGCGGCGGGCGCGGACGGGGCCAGGGAGGGCCGCTCAGCCGCGCTTCAGGTACCCACGGATGTCGTCCACGAGCTGTGTGCGGGCCTGCTGCTCGGTGGCGGCGGGGCCCAGCGTCAGCTTCTTGTCGGCCTCGATGAGCAGCTTCTGGTCCAGGAGGAACGCCACCGCGTTCTCCAGCGTCACCTTGGCCAGGGATTCGGAGGCGGTGATGCGGCCGGCGTGGTACTCCGCGCGGCCCGTTTCCAGAGCCATCTTCACGAAGGACTTCCGGTCCTCCGCGGCGCCGGTGGCCACGTCCTGGAGCGTCAGGGCCGCCAGCAGGTAGGCCTCCAGGTAGTCGCGCAGCATGTCGGCCAGGAACTCCAGGTCCGGACGCGCGTGGGCCTCGGGGGCCACGCGGAGCGTCTCGTTCTCCTCGAGCACCAGACCCATGCGCTCCAGCCGCTCCACCGTCTCCGCGAAGATGGAGTCGAACGTGGTGCCCACCCGGTAGATGAACTCCACCTTGAAGAGGCGGGACAGGAACAGCGCGCGCTCCTTCACGGTGTCGTAGGGCGCGGGGCTGCCGCTGGCCAGCATGGCGTTGGCCACGAGGCTCCGGGAGGCCACTAGGTTCATCAGCGTGTTCTTGTAGAAGGATAGCTCCGGGCGGCGTGCCTCCTCCACCTGGTAGATGACCTCGCCACGCGCTTCCTGGGTGCGCACCATCTCGTCGGAGATGAACGTGCGCATGGCGTCCTGGATGGGGCCCATCGTCTCCGGGTTGCTGGGGGCGTTGCGCATCTCCACCGACTGCGGCGAGCCCTCCTCCACGGCGATGCGGCGCAGGATGTTGATGCGGTCCGCCATCTCCCGCTGCGTCAGGCCGCGGCGCCGGTGCGAGAGCAGGGCGGTGCTGACCAGCGCGTGCGGCGTCACCGTGGACACCTTGCTGATGCCGTACATCACCCGGTTGCCCAGCGCGCGGACGAGCCCCTTCTTCTGCTCGTCCGACACCGGTTCGTCCGGATTGATGCCACGCGCCTGCATGAACGCGCGCAGGGAGATGGGCTCATCGAAGCCCAGGTGGATGCGGCCGTAGCGCGCCGCCAGCACCTTGGGCGTGCTCAAGAGCGCCTTGAGGTCCTCGGGCTTCTTCTCTCCGCCAGCCAGCTCCTTCGAGTAGCTGCTGGACTCGACGACCTTCTCGTAGTCGATGGCCACCGGCACGAAGATGAGGTCATCGCGCGCGCCCTCCAGCACGGACTCCACCTGCCAGGTGAACATGCCCAGCTTGGGCAACAGCAGCTTGCCCGTGCGCGAACGGCCGCCTTCCGGGAAGAACTCCTGGTGGATGCCGTCGTGCACCAGCTTGCGCACGTAGGCCTTGAAGGACGCGGCGTAGACCTTGTCGCCCTTGAAGGAGCGCCGGAGGAAGAACGCGCCACAGCGGCGGAAGAACGTGCCCAGGGGCCAGAAGGAGAGGTTGGCGCCCGCGGCCACCAGGGGCACCGCGTAGCCCCGGTTCCACAGCACCCAGCTCATCACCAGGTAGTCGACGTGGCTCTTGTGGCTGGGGCACAGGACGATGGGCGCGTGGCTCGCGGCCTTGAGCGCGCGGTGGAGGCCGGCCTCGTCCACGTGCATGCCGTCGTAGATGCGGTTGAACACCCACTCCAGCACGGGGGAGGTGAACGCCAGCGCGGTGGGGCTGGGCTTGGCGGCGATGGCCTCCAGGTTGCGGCGAGCCTCGCGCAGGACACTCTCCGGCTTGCGCCCGGATTCCGCCGCGCACTCCTCCACCACCTTGCGCAGGGACCTGTCGCGCAGCGTCTCCTCGATGACGCGCGATGCGGGCTTCACCGGCGGACCGAACACGGCCCGCGTTTCGCGCGCGAGGTGGACGTGGAGACTGCTACGCGCCTTGCGGGCGAGCAGTTCGTCCGAGTCGCGAGGGTTCTCCGCGACGAAGCGCTGCAGATCGATGGGCTCGCCCACGCGGAACTGCGCGCGCTTGTAGTTGCGGAAGAAGGCCAGCATCGAGTGCAGGAATCCCGGCGCCTCGGGGCTGCCGAACACCACGTCCACCCAGTTGGGCTTCAAGCGCGCGGGGCGCTTCTCCCAGACGAACAATTCCGGCACCAGGTACACGGGCTTGTCGGACTGGCGGGCCATGGCCACCAGGGCGGGGAAGGGGTCCTCGCGCGTCTCCTTCCCGGAGGGACGGAGCAGGGCGGTGCGGCGCAGGAAGACCAGGCCGCTGCCCCCCGTCTGCCGGGCGTGCTCGAAGCGCTGCGTGAAGTCACCGCTCTGTTTCGCCTGTCGCCAGGGTCTGGTGAACCATGGCCGCAGGTTCACCACGGCGCGCACGGGCGGCAGCGCCCGGCGCACCATGGCCCACGTCAGGTAGAGGAAGTTCACCCAGGCGGTGGTGCGCATGACGTGCACCACGAAGCCCTTGGCGTGCAGGTTCCGGAGCTCTGTTTCCGCTTCCGGCGGGAAGTGCACGCTCTCCAGGTAGCGCGTTCCCAGCGCCCGGCCCATGGGGCCGAATTCGTCCTTCAGTGAGGACGCTCCCTGATTCGCAGACGGTGACAGCGCGGTCTCCAAGAATGCTCCCGGCTACATGTTGTCGGGCGTGGGAATGCCCAGCAGCGTCAGTCCCGCGGCCAGAGTAACCCGGGCGGCGTCGATGAGGGCGAGTCGCGCGGAACGCAGCGCGTCATTGCCTTCGACGTTGATGCGCTTGTCGCGCTCCTGGTTGCCCAGCGTGTAGTAGCGGCTGAGCGCCGACGCCACGTCGAGCAGCAGTCTCGCCACGAGGCTGGGCTCATACTGCTCCGCCGCGTCGCGGACCACCTCGGGCAGGCGCATGATTTCGCGCAGCAGGGCCTGCTCCTCGGGAAGCGTCAGCAGGGCCGCGTCGTAGCTGGCCGGCGCGCCACCGCCCTTGCGCAGCACGTTGACGGCGCGCGCGTGGGCATACTGGAGATAGGGGCCGGTGTGGCCCTCGAAGCTGAGCACCTCGTCCCAGTCGAAGGTGTAGTCGCTGGCGCGCTTGTGCTTGAGGTCGCCGAAGGCAATGGCGCCCAGGGCGATCTGCTCGGAGAGGGCGTCCGCGTCATCCGTCTGGATGCGGCCGGCCTCCACGTTCTCCCGCACCTTGACGGAGACGCGGTCGCGCGCCTCGTCCAGCACGTCGTTGAGCTGAACCACCTGGCCCTTGCGCGTGCTCATGCCGTGGATGCGGCCGAACGCGACGTGGACGGCGCGGTCCGCCCAGGGCAGGTCCATCTCCTTCAGCGTGCGGAACACCTGCCGGAAGTGCAGCGCCTGGTCCTGCGCGACGACGTAGAGCGACTTGTCGAATTGGAAGCGCTCGTACCGGTCTTGCGCGGCGGCCAGGTCACGCGTGGCGTACAGCGTGCTTCCGTCGTTCTTCTTCAGCAGGATGGGCGGCTCGTTCTCCGCGTAGGGCAGGTCGACGATGAGCGCGCCCTGCGACTCCTTCACGCCGGGCTTCTTCGCAATCTGGTCGACGACCGCGTCCATCTTCCCCTGGTAGCGGCTCTCTCCCTCGATGTGCTCGAACTCGATGCCCATCCGCGCGTAGATCTTCTTGAAGCCCTTGATGCTGGTGTCCCGGAACTGGTTCCAGAGCTTGAGGGCTTCGGCGTCACCGGCCTCCATGCGGCGGAAGAAGGCGCGGGCCTTCTCGTCGAACTCGGGCTCGGCCTCGGCGCGCTTGTTGGCCTTGACGTACACCTCCACCAGGTGGCCCATGTCGTCGATGCGGGCCGGGTCGCCGTACTCCTGGAAGCCCACGGCCACCAGGCCGAACTGTTTGCCCCAGTCGCCCAGGTAGTTGATGCCCTCCACCCGCCAGCCCAGCGCCCGGTAGATGTTGGCGATGCAGTGGCCGAGGAACGTCGTGCGGATGTGGTGGAAGCCAATGGGCTTGGCGATGTTCGGCGACGAGTAGTCGATGGCCACCGTCTTGCCGCGGCCCGCGTCCTCGTCACCGCCGTAGCGGAGGCCCGCGCCTCGCGCGGCGTCGATGACCTCCGCCGTGAAGGGCAGGATGGGGAAGCGCGCGTTGACGTACGGACCCACGGCCTTGATTTCCAGCCCGGGGACGCTGAGCGACTGCGCCAGCCCGGCGGCGATGGCGGGGGGGGCCTTCTTCTGGGCCTTGGCGAGAGGGAAGGTGGCGAAGCTGAGGTCGCCGTGCGCCGGCTCGGCGGGCTTGACCTGGGCTTCGATGTCGGCGGCCGGTACGCCCAGGGCAGTGGCAAGAGCCTGGGCGAAGGCGGCGCGGTAACGGGAGTAGACGGATGTGCTCATGGGACCGCGGGGATACTAGACAAACCGAGGTGGCTTCCGGCCACCTCTTGTTCGCGCCCGCGGCGAATCCCCCAATCAAGGCACGGCGGGGGCTCGCCGGCTGGGCCGGACCACCGCGGAGACGGTGTCCAGCAGCTTGGGCAGGTTGAGGGGCTTTTCGAAGAAGCCGTCGATGCGCTCCAGCCCCTGGCCCGAGGTGAGTGACGCCACCTCGGTGGCTCCGGAGATGATGTACACGACGATGTCCGCCAGCGACTCGTTGCCACGGATGTAGCGGAGCACCGACTGCCCGTCCTCCTCGCTCAGCCGCAGGTCGAGCAGGACCATGGCTGGCCGGATGTGGGAGAGAATGGACCGTGCCTCGGATGCGCCCGAGGTGGCCATCACCCGGTAGCCCTCCTGCTCCAGCACCTGCTGCAGCACCTCGCGGCAGTCGGCGTCGTCCTCCACCAGCAGGATGCCGCCGCTCTTGGGCGCCGCCTGGGTCATCTCCGGCGCGCTGACGGCGCCGGCGAACATGGGGAGCACCATCTGGAACGTGCTGCCCTCGCCCAGGACGCTGCTGCTCTCCATGCGTCCGCCGTGGAGGGCGACAATCTTCCCCACCAGGGGCAACCCGAGCCCCGCACCGGGCGGCCGGGGCATGCCCGGGGTGGCGCGGTAGAAGGCGTCGAAGACGTGCTCCAGGGCCTCGCTGGACATGCCCGGACCGCTGTCCTTCACGGTCAGCATCGCCAGGCCGTCCTCGGCGGAGACGCGCACCTCGACGGTGTCGTCCGCCTCGCTGTGGTGGATGCCGTTCTCCACGAGGTTGTGGATGGCCTCGGCGATGCGCTCTCGGTCGCCGCGGACAAACACCTCGGGGCAGGGGGGAATCACCACGCGCACCTTGCAGTGCTCCGCGAGCGCCCCCAGTGAGCGCACCACTTCCTCCGCCACGGCCTTGAGGCCGAAGGGACGCTGATTGAGCTGCATCTTCCCGGACTGGAGCCGGGACATGAGCAGCAAATCGTTCACCATGCGCAGCATCCGGTCCGAGTTCCGGTCGCAGATCTGCACCGCGCGGCGCTGGGCATCCGTGAGGGGCCCCAGCTTCTCGCGGCCCATCATCGCCAGGTAGGACTTGATGGTGGTGAGCGGGTTCTTCAGGTCGTGCGAGACGTTGCCCAGCAGCTCCTCGCGGTTCTGCTCCAGGCTCTTGAGGCCAGCGATGGCCGTCTGCAGGTCCTTGTTGCGGCGGGCGCTGTCGTCACGCAGGCGCGCCACCTCGTAGGCGGCGGTGAGCTGCGCGGCCAGTGACTGCAGCAGCGTGTCGGACGGCTCGCGCCGGGAGCCCAGCACCACCAGGACGCCACCCACGCCCTGCGGGCCCTCGAGTGGCACGGCGACCGTGTCCCCATCACGCAGCAGCGCCTTCTGGGAGAAGGCCCGGCCCACCACGCCCTCACCGGGGACGGCGGCGGTGACGCGGTCGTCGTAGCGGCCTCGCACGTGCTCGACGTGGAGCTGCTCCCGAGATGGGAAGTAGCGCGCCACGTAGCAGACCTTCGGTTTGAGGAGCGTGTGGATGGTCTGCAGGTGGGAGCGGAGCGCTTCGGTGGGCCCCGCGTTGTCCGTCAGGTGCCGAGACATCTCCAGCAGGGCGCGGTGAGCCACATCCGCATCCACCGAGGGGAGCGGCTTCGCGGGCCGCTTCGGAGTCTTCTTGGCCGCCTTCGCAACCGGACGCAGCGGTACGACTTCCGCCAGCGTCCCCTTCTTCTTTGAGCGCACGGAGTGAATCCTTGCTCAAGTTCCGCGCGCATGTGAACGGCCTCTGCCTCCCGAGGCCTTCCGGAGGACAGTGGCCGTGTCGGCTGGCCGACAGCCGGGGCTCAGGCCCGGCGCTGGATGCGCTGGTCGTTGCCCAGGGCGTAGGGCTCCACCAGCAGCGGCTGCACCTTCTCCTGGTAGCCCTCCACGGAGAAGCCGCCTTCCGCCAGGGCGCTGAGTACGGACGTCTGCACCCGGCGAGCCGTCTCATCGGCGGTGAGCAGCTTCAGCATGGGCTCGCGCGCCGGCTCGTACTTGAAGATACCCAGCGCCTTGAGCGCGGCGATCTTCACGTCGTCCGACATGTCCTCCAGGAAGGGCACCACCGCGGGGGGGATGCGGGGGTCCTGGCTGCCGGCCACGTGGTGCAGCAGCACCACCTTCTTCTCCGGGTTGCGCGTGTAGTGGGCGGACAGGTGCTGGAGCGTGTTCACGCAGGCGGTGATGGTCTCCTCCTCGGAGGTCAGCTCACCGAGCAGCCGCAGGGCCCACGAGGCGGCCTGCTCGCTGGTGCGCAGGAACTCCAGGATGGGCGGCACGGCCACGTCCTTGCCGAAGCTCTTCACCAGCTCGAACGTGTGTTCCTTCTCATCCGCGTCCGTGGTGAGCGGGTCCACGGTGAGGGTGAAGCGGCTGAGCAGCACGGACACGGCCTCGGGGACCTTCATCTCCCCCAGCTGCTGGATGGCCTTCTGCCGGGTCGCGGGGTCGCCGTACTTCTGGGTGACCTTGGGCTTGAGCTTGAGGGCTTTCTCGGGGCCCGAGCCGCCCGTGAAGATGTCTAAGAGGCCCATGTGCGCGTGTGCTCCATATGGTTCGGCGGCGTGAGAAGGTGGGGCGCAGTCCGTCTATGACGGTGCGACGCCCAGGACAAGAGGCAAGAGGCTAGAGCGTCAGCTCGCGGCGGACGTCGCCCTGGTAGGCCCGGGCGAGCGCCTCGGCGGCGGCCCGAGCCTCGGCGGTTGTTTCCTCGGGAACCTTCACCTGAAGGTGGAGGTACAGGTCGCCCTGCGCTCCGCCCTTGAGCGAGGGAACGCCGCGCCCCTTCAGCCGCATGCGGCGGCCGGATTGGGAGTGGGGGAGCACCTTCACGGTGACTTCCCCCTGGAACGTGGGGACGCGCACGTCGGCGCCCAGCAGGGCCTCGGAGACCGTCACGGGCAGATCGAGGTGCAGGTCGTCGCCTTCGCGACGCACGAGGGGATGTTCGGCCACCTCGGTCTCGATATAGAGGTCGCCTGGGGGGCCGCCTCGCGTCCCCGCCGCGCCCTGGCCGGAGAGCCGCACCTTCGAGCCGGTGTGCACGCCCGCGGGAATCTTCACCGTCAGCCGGGCCAGCTCCTCCTTCACACCCGAGCCCCCGCATTGGGGGCAGGGCGGCGCGGCCTTGCCCGTGCCGTGGCAGTTGGGGCACGCGCCCGCGCCACCGAACAGGCTCCCGGAACGCCGGGAGCGGCCCGTACCGTTGCAAACGTTGCAGGTGGACACCGGTCCTGATGTGCCCCGGCCACTGCACGTGGAGCACCGGCCCGGACGGTTGAAGGCCAGGGGGCGCTCGGTACCGGAGACGGCTTCGGCCAGGGTGAGCTGGACGCGGACCGTCAGGTCCTCTCCACGCTCAGGCCCCGCGTTGCGAGCCCGACGCCCGAACATCTCGCCAATGTCGAAGCCCCCGGGGGCGCCGCCGGCCGCGCCACCGCCACGGCCTCCGAACAGGTCTCCGAACAGGTCGCCCAGGTCGAAGCCCTCGGCGCCATAGGGAATGCCCCCGGCACCGGCGCTCCCGGCCGAGGCTTTGTAGGCCCGATAGGCCTCCGCCTTCTTTTCGTCGAAGCCAATCTTCTCGGCGTCCGGACCGAACTCGTCGTAGAGCTTGCGCTTCCGGGTGTCTGAAAGCACCTCGAACGCCGCGCTCACCTGCTTGAACTTCTCCTCGGCGGCCTTGTTGCCCGGATTGACGTCCGGGTGGTACTTGCGCGCCAGCTTGCGGTACGCCTTCTTGACGTCCTCCGCTGAAGCCGACCGTTCGACGCCGAGGGTCTGGTAGTAGTCGTCCGCCATTTGTTCCCGCCGTGGTGTACCCGATTCAACGTAACCAGCCGGTAGGCACGCGCCAGCAAGGACTGTCCGGACCGTGCGAGATGTATAAAGTCGCCGGAGGATGAGGGAGCCCATGTCACCGCCTCGCTGGCTCGGCGCGGATACCCTGTGGCTTGCGGGCTGGCTCTCGCTGGCGCCAGCCGTGGGGACTGCGGCCACCCCGCCGGCCACCGTGGAGGGCCGGGTCGCGGACCGGGTGGTGGCCATCATCGAGGGCCAGGTGCTCACCCTGAGCGAGCTGCGCTTCGAGGCCCGGGTCGCGCTCCTTCAGCGAGGCGGCGTGCAGGCCCTGGAGCTCCCGCTCGACGAGGACACGCTCCGGGGGGCCCTGGAGCTCATCATCAACCAGCGGGTCCAGGTCCTGAATGCGGACCGGCTGCAGGCCTTTCCTGCCGAGCCGGCGGAGGTCCAGGCGCGGGTGGACGCATTCCAGGCGGTGCTGGGAGGGGAGGCGGCGTTGAAGCGGTTCCTGTCCCGCCATGACGTGGACGTGCAGGGGCTGGAGCGGGTGCTGGCGCGGGGGCTTCGGGCCGAGCGCATCCTGGACAGCCGCATCCGGCTGCGGGCGCAGGTGGGTGAGACCGAGGTCCGCCGCCACTTCGAGCAGAACGCGGACGAATATCCGCAAGGCTACGAGGCGGCGCGCGCCTCCATCCGGGAGAAGCTGGTTCGTGAGCGGTATGGGGCGCTGGCGGCGGAAGAGCTGGCGCAGGTGCGGGCCTCGGCGCAGGTGCGCCGCGTGGCGCCCTTTGCCCGGGAGGCAAGTCGATGAGGCGGATGCGCGAGGAGCCGGCGCCCGAGGCCCGGCACGGCTACATCATCCGGCAGATGATGGCGGAGGACCTGCCCGCGGTCATGCTGCTGGAGCAGGCCTCGTTCAAGAACCCCTGGTCCCAGGACCTGCTCAAGCGCGAGCTTCAGCACGAATGGTCCACCATCCTCCTCGTGGAGGAGGAGCGGGAGGCGGACGGGCCGGAGCTGCTGGGCCTGGCCATCTTCTGGATCGTCCATGACGAGGTGCACGTGCTGAACGTGGCCACCGCGCCCAAGCACCGGCGCCGGGGCGTGGCGCGCGCCGTCATGGACGAGGTCCTGGCGCGGGGGAGGGCCAAGCGCTGCACCCTGGCCACCCTGGAGGTGCGCAAGAGCAACGAGGCCGCGCTCCAGCTCTACCGGGCCTTCGGCTTCCGCCCCGTCGGCATCCGGCCGAACTACTACGTCGACGAGGGCGAGGACGCCGTCGTGATGGTCCTCGACTTCTAACCGCACGCGGAGTAGAGGACCGCCCCGTTGTAGACCAGCCGTGCGCGGAAGCGCCGAGGCGGGGAATGAGACCTGGGGCCCTGGCCGGTTGTAGGCAAGGGACAGGCCGTGCTTGACACGGATAGGCCCCTTCCTATACTCGCGCGCCTTTCCGTTGTCTTGTAGGTAGATATGCGCCGCCTGGTGTCTCTGGCGGCGACGAACCCGAAGAAGAGGTATCAGTGCCGACCATTAGCCAGCTGGTCCGCAAGGGCCGCGAGAAGCTCGTCGTCAAGGGCAAGAGCCCCGCGCTCAAGGAGTCCCCTCAGAAGCGTGGCGTTTGCACGCGCGTGTACACCACGACCCCGAAGAAGCCGAACTCGGCCCTCCGCAAGGTGGCCCGTGTTCGTCTGACGAACGGGATCGAGGTCACGTCCTACATCCCCGGCGTGGGTCACAACCTCCAGGAGCACTCGGTGGTGATGATTCGCGGTGGCCGTGTGAAGGACCTCCCGGGCGTCCGCTACCACATCGTCCGTGGAACGCTGGACTCCGTGGGTGTCGCGGGTCGCAAGCAGAGCCGCTCCAAGTACGGCGCGAAGCGTCCGAGCTGATCGCTCGTCACGCGGATCACCTTCTGTAGCGCAGAGTCCGGACGCATCGCCCCGCACCCTGGGGAGCGTCCTTGTGAAGTTCCTCCTGCAGTACTTGAAGCCCCGTGGATTTCTCCCAATGGGAGTGGGGCGTAAGGGAAGAGAGAAGAGATGCCTCGCCGTCGCGTAGTCGCCAAGCGCAAGATTCTTCCGGATCCGAAGTTCCAGGACCGGCTCGTCACCAAGTTCGTCAACGACCTGATGCGGAAGGGCAAGAAGTCCATCGCGGAAGGCGTTTGCTACGGTGCCTTCGCTCTCATTGAGGAGCGCGCGAAGGAAGATCCCCTCAAGACCTTCAAGAAGGCCCTCGACAACGTCAAGCCGGTGCTCGAGGTCAAGAGCCGCCGCGTCGGTGGCGCCACCTACCAGGTGCCTGTCGAGGTCCGTCAGGACCGCCGCGTGGCGCTCGGCATGCGTTGGATCATCACCTACTCCAAGGCGCGTGGTGAGAAGACCATGCAGGAGAAGCTGGCCGGTGAGATCATGGACGCCGCCAACAACCGCGGCAACGCGGTGAAGAAGCGTGAAGACACGCACAAGATGGCGGAGGCCAACAAGGCCTTCGCTCACTACCGCTGGTAGGCCCTAGAGGCTTCGCGGTTACCGCCCGGGTGCAGAGGATGCATCCGGGCGGTTTTGTTAGATGTAGCAGGTTCTCTGAATCCGTCCGGCCGGCAGGTGTCGAGGCCTCGGGCCCGCCCTTCCTCCCTGGAGAGGTATTGAGTCATGGCCCGTGAGTACCCCCTCGATCGCTACCGCAACATCGGCATCATGGCGCACATCGATGCCGGCAAGACGACGACCACGGAGCGCATTCTCTTCTACACCGGCGCCATCCACCGGATGGGCGAGGTGCACGAAGGCAACACCACCACCGACTGGATGGTCCAGGAGCGTGAGCGCGGCATCACGATCACGTCCGCCGCCATCTCCGCCTTCTGGGCCCGCCACGACCAGCGCTACCGCGTCAACATCATCGACACGCCGGGACACGTGGACTTCACCATCGAGGTGGAGCGCAGCCTGCGCGTGCTGGACGGCGCCATCGCGGTGTTCGACGCGGTGAACGGCGTGGAGCCGCAGTCGGAGACGGTGTGGCGCCAGGCGGACAAGTACAAGGTCCCCCGCATCTGCTTCATCAACAAGATGGATCGGGTGGGCGCCGACTTCGAGATGTCCGTGGGCACCATCCGCGAGAAGCTGGGCGCGCGTGCGGTCCGCATGCAGCTGCCGCTGGGCGCGGAGGACAAGCACCGCGGCGTCATCGACCTGCTGAAGATGAAGGCCCTGGTGTTCCAGGACTCAGAGCAGGGCAGCCGCTACGAAGAGTCGGACATCCCCGAGGAGTTCAAGGCGGCGGCGGACGCTGCCCGCGCCGAGCTGCTGGAGGCCGCGGCGGAGCAGGATGACGCGCTCACGGAGAAGTTCCTCGAGGGCGTGGAGCTGACCGAGGACGAAGTGCGTGGCGCCATCCGCAAGGGCTGCCTGGGCCTGAAGTTGTTCCCGGTGTTCTGCGGTTCGGCCTTCCGCCACAAGGGCGTGCAGCCGCTGCTGGACGCGGTGGTGGACTACCTGCCCAGCCCGCTGGAGGTGCCGCCCATCCACGGCAAGACGCCCAACGGCGAGGACGTCGTGCGAGAGACGCGGGACGACGCGCCCTTCAGTGCGCTGGCGTTCAAGATCATGAACGACCCCGCGTTCCAGTCCCAGACGCTGACCTTTCTCCGCGTGTACTCCGGCAAGCTGGAGGCAGGCTCTGCGGTGTGGAACTCGGTGAAGGGCAAGCGCGAGCGCATCAGCCGGCTCGTGCAGATGCGCGCGGACAAGAAGGACGAAATCACCGAGTGCTATGCCGGTGATATCTGCGCCGTGGTGGGGCTGAAGCTGGCAGGCACGGGCGACACGCTCTGCGACGACAAGCAGCCCGTCATCCTGGAGCGGATGGATTTCCCCGAGCCGGTCATCGACATCGCCATCGAGCCGAAGTCGACGGCGGACCAGGACAAGATCCTCCAGTCGCTGCAGCGCCTGGCCATGGAGGACCCGTCCTTCCGTGTGAAGACGAACGAGGAGACGGGGCAGACGCTCATCGCGGGCATGGGCGAACTCCACCTGGAAATCATCGTCGACCGCCTCCTGCGTGAGTTCAAGGTCGACGCGAACATCGGCAAGCCCCAGGTGGCCTACCGCGAGACCGTCACCACGCAGGTGGAGATGGAAGGGAAGTACATCCGCCAGACGGGTGGCCGAGGCCAGTACGGCCACATCTGGCTGCGCGTGGCCCCCAATGAGCCGGGGAAGGGATTCTCCTTCGAGAACAAGGTCACCGGCGGCGTGGTCTCCAAGGAGTTCGTCGACGCGGTGAAGGCCGGGTGCGCCGAGGCCATGCAGAACGGCCCGGTGGCCGGCTACCCCATGGTGGACGTGAAGGTGGAGGCCTTCGACGGCTCCATGCACGACGTGGACTCCAGCGAGATTGCGTTCAAGATCGCCGGCTCGCTGGCCTTCAAGGACGCCGTGCGCACGGCCACGCCCGTGCTCCTCGAGCCCATCATGAACTGCGAAATCGTCACGCCCGATGACTTCATGGGCGACGTCATCGGCGACCTGAACGGGCGGCGCGGGAAGGTGCAGGGGATGACCCCCCGGCCCGGCCGTGTGCAGGCCATCCAGGCGCAGGTGCCCCTGGCGGCCATGTTCGGCTACTCGACCGACCTGCGCAGCCGCAGCCAGGGAAGGGCGACCTACACCATGCAGTTCAGTCACTACGCGCCCGCGCCCAAGACGGCGCTCAACCGCTGAGTGGCTTCGGCCCGGCCGTGGACCGGTCGGGCGATTTCAGTTGACGTTGTGGCAGGTTTGGAGCAGGACGCAGCACCTTCGCAGTTGTTTTCCGCGAGTCGAGACGTGCCGGGCTTTGGACCGGCAACCCCGTGAGGAGAGGCCATGGCCAAGGAAAAGTTCGAGCGTAACAAGCCCCACGTGAACATCGGCACGATCGGACACGTGGACCACGGCAAGACGTCGCTGACGGCCGCCATCACCAAGGTGCTGGCGAAGACGGGCGGCGCCACGTTCCTGGCGT
>NZ_VHLB01000154.1:0-12442 GCF_006547365.1 Myxococcus sp. AB056
CGCCTGGGGAGGCGGGCTGGGGCGTCGTGGATGGGGGTAAGCGTCATGGTGGGAATGGACATGGAAGCGCCGCTGCCCGCGGAGTGGGCGGAGGCCCGTCGCAGGCTGGAGCTGGAGCGCCAGGGCAACGAGGTGCTGCAGGGGCAGGTGGACCGGCCGACGCGCATCGTCGCCATCGGCGGAGGCACGGGGTTGCCCATGGTGCTGCGCGGCCTGGCCCGGCGCGCGACACCGAAGGCCCGGGAGCCGGGCATCGACATCACCGCGGTGGTGGCCATGAGCGACGACGGCGGCAGCTCGGGCCGTCTGCGGCGCCAACACGGCGCGCTGCCTCCGGGCGACATCCGCAACTGCCTGGTGGCGTTGGCGGGTGGCAAGAACGCGCTCAAGGACGTCTTCCAGTTCCGCTTCGGCGGGGCGCGCGGCCTGGCGGGCCACGCGGTGGGCAACCTGCTCATCGCCGCGCTCGCGGAGCTGAAGGGGGACTTCATGGAGGCGGTGCGCATGTCCGGGGAGCTGCTGGGCGCCCGGGGCCACGTGCTTCCGTCCACGCTGGCGTCCGTGCAGTTGGTGGCGCAGATGCATGACGACACGGAGGTGGTGGGGGAGCGCAACATCTGCCGCGCGCACGGCCGGGTGCGCCGCGTCACGCTGAGTCCTCGCTCGCCGCCGCCCACCGAGGGCCTGCTGGAGGCCATCTACACGGCGGACCTCATCGCCATCGGCCCGGGCTCGCTGTACTCGAGCGTGCTGCCCAACCTGCTGGTGGACGGCGTGGCCCAGGCGCTCAAGGAGACGCGCGCGCTGAAAATCATGGTGGCCAACCTGATGACGCAGCCGGGGGAGACGGACGGCATGTCCTGCCTGGACCACGTGCAGGCTGTCACGGACCACGTGGGGCCGGTGCTGGACGCGGTGCTCGTCAACGGCACGCTGCCCACGGAAGAGGCGAACCGGCGCTATGCCCGTCGCGGCTCGTTCGTGGTGTCGGCCAACCCGCGGGACTTGATTGGCGCGGGCGTGGTGCCGGTGCAGGCGGACCTGCTCAAGGCAGGGTCCAGGATTCGACATGACAGCCGCAAGGTCGCCGCCTGCCTGCTGAAGATGGCCCGCAGCGGGTTGTAGCCGCGAACCTTCATCACCACCTTGGGCACCCGACACCTCATGGAAGCAAGAGACCTTTCTGCCTCGCCGCGCGTCACCGAAGTGACGGGACGCGCGGCCTTCATGTCCCTGGAGTCCGAGTGGAACGCGCTCGTGGAGGCCACCTCCAACGAGCTGTTCTACCGGCATGAGTTCATCCGCATCTGGATGGACAACTTCGTACCCGGTGTGAATCCGCGCGTGCTGACGCTGCGGGACGCGGACGGGAGCCTCGGCGCGGTGCTCCCACTGTGGGAGGAGCGCACGACGCTGCTGGGTGTACCGGCGCGGCAGCTGTCCGCGGCGGCCAACGCCCACTCCTGCCGGTTCGACCTGGTGGCGAAGGAACCGGAGGTCGCCGCGGCGGCCTTCGTGTCCCACCTGCGCTCGGCCGGTGGCTGGGATGTGCTGCGGCTCACGGATGTCCCCGACGGTGGGGCCGCCTGGCGGCTGCACGCGGTGGCGCGCGAGTCCGGCCTGCCCGTGGGCGAGTGGGAGTCCCTGCGCTCCCCGTATGTGCCGCTGCCGGCGACCCGCGATGCCTTGCAGAAGACATTGCAGTCGAAGTTCAAGGCCAACTGCCGTCGCCGCCGCCGCAAGCTGGAGGAGAAGGGCCAGCTCACCTTCGAGCGGGTGGACAGCGGGCTGGGCCTGGAGGGCGCGCTGGAGGAAGGCTTCCTGCTGGAGCAGAGCGGCTGGAAGGGCGCGCGCGGCACGGCCATGGCGCAGGATGCGCGCACGCGCGGCTTCTACACGGAGCTGGCGCGGGACTCCGCCTACCGCCAGCGGCTGGCGCTGTACTTCCTGCGGCTGGACGGCCGGCCCGTGGCGTTCCAGTACGGCCTGGAATACGGCGGGCGCTACTTCCTGCTGAAGCCCGGCTACGACGAAAGCCTGCGTGAGTGCAGCCCGGGCCAGCTCCTGGTGGATGAGGTCATCGGGAACTGCATCGACCGGGGCCTGCACGAGTTCGACTTCCTGGGGCCCGACATGGTGTGGAAGCGCGACTGGACGAACGAGGTCCGGCGCCACACCTGGCTCTACGTGTTCAATGACTCCCCCTTCGGCCAGGCGCTGTGTGCGGCCAAGTTCCGGTGGGGGCCCGCGGTGAAAGAGGTGGTGTCGCGATGGAGACGATGAAGCACTCTGGCCGGCTGTTCGTGCCGTCACTGCCCACGCTGTGGCCGCACATGCTGCTGTCTCGGCCGAAGCCCGGCGCGCTGCCGCCGTTCTCCTCGCCCAACGTCCGCTACTTCTACTTCGCCCGCAACGCCATCTGGTTGACGGTGAAGATGCTGGGGCTGGATTCGGGCGAGGTGTTGATGCCCGCCTACCACCACGGCGTGGAGGTGGAGGCCCTGGTGGACGCCGGCGCCACGCCGCGCTTCTACCGCGTGGGCAGCCGCTGGGACGTGGACCTGGACGACGTGGCCCGGCGCATCGGCCCGAAGACGCGGGCCCTGTACCTGACGCACTACGCGGGCTTCCCGGGCCCCGTCGCGGAGATGCGCAAGCTGGCGGACCAGCACGGCCTCATCCTCATCGAGGACTGCGCGCTGTCGCTGCTGTCCTCCGACGGCGCGGTGCCCCTGGGGACGACGGGAGATGTGGGCATTTTCTGCCTCTACAAGACGCTTCCGGTTCCCAATGGGGGCGCGCTGGTCGTCAACGGCCCGCGCCAGTACAGCCTTCCGGAGCCGCCCGCGCCGCCGTCCGTGTCCACCTTCAGTCACACGGTGTCCGCGCTGCTGCAGAACCTGGAGCTGCGCGGCGGCCTGGCCGGCCGGGCCCTGCGCAGCGCCGTGCGCACGCTGGGGCATGGCACCGTGAAGGCGGCCAGCATCGAGCGCGTGGCCACGGGGACGCAGCACTTCGACCGCAAGCACGTGGACCTGGGCATGAGCCCGCTGACGAAGCGGATTGCCCTGGCCCAGGACCTGGAATCCATCGTCGAGCAGCGGCGCCGCAACTACTTCTTCCTGCTGGGCCGGCTGCGCGACATCTCCGCGCCGCTGTTCAACCAGCTTCCGCCGGGCGCGTGCCCGCTGTTCTACCCGCTGGTGGTGCAGGACAAGGCGGAGGTGCTGGCGCGGCTGCGCGTGCAGGGAATCGACGCCATCGACTTCTGGAAGCGCTTCCACCCGGCCTGTGACGCATCGGCCTTCCCGGAGGTGGCGCAGCTGCGTCGCTCCATCGTGGAGATTCCGTGCCACCAGGACCTGACGCCGGAGGTCATGGCGGACGTGGCGCAGGCGGTGCGCGAGGCCGTGAAGTCGGACCAGCGGTCGAAGAAGCGCGCGGGGTGAAGTTCATTCGGGGAACAGGGGAGGGGCGGCTGCCTCTCCGGGAGGACGGGCGTTGATTCGGGAGGATGAGCTGTCGCAGGGCGCGTGGGCCGCGCACCCGTTGGAGGTAGGCGCCGTGGGCAGCCTCTCCACGCTGGCGGGGATGCGGGAGGAATGGGCCGCGCTGATGGATGCGAGCGACGCGGGGCCCTTCAACGCCTGGGAGTGGGTGTACCCGTGGTGCCGGCGCATCGCCACGGGCCGGCGCCCGCTGGTGCTGACCGCGCGCGACGCGGCGGGCACGCTGGTGGGCCTGATGCCGCTGGGCGTCGAGTACCTGGGCGTCACCGGCATCCCGGTGCGGCGGCTGAGCTTCCTGGGGGAGACACACGTCGGCAGCGACTACCTGGACGTCGTGGCGCGGCGGGGCCGTGAGCGCGAGGTAGCCGGCGCCTTCGCGCGGATGCTGCACGCGCTGCGCGACGAATGGGACGTGTTGGATTTGTCGGACCTGCGCGAGGACTCGCCCACCGTGGACGTGCTCCGGGAAACCTTCGCCAGGCAGGACGTCCGCGTGGCGCCGCGCTACGTGTGCCCGTATGACACGCTGACGCCGGGCGAGCCCTTCGACGCGTTCCTCAAGCGCACTGGGCGCCGCGACAACTTCCTGCGGCGGCGCAAGTGGCTGGCGAAGCAGGAGGGCTACCGCATCGAGCGCACGGACGCCCCGGGCGAGCTGGCGGCGCCGCTGACGGACTTCTTCCGCCTTCACTCGGCGCGGTGGGCCGCGGATGGGGGCTCGCAGGGCATCAAGGGCTCGGGCGTGGAGGCGTTCCACCGCGATGCCACGCAGTTCCTGGCGGAGCGGGGCCGGCTGCGCCTCTACACGATGAAGGTGGGCGGCCAGGCGGTGGCGTCGGTGTACGGCATCCTCCACCGCGACACCTTCGTGTACTTCCAGTCCGGTTATGACCCGGCGTGGCGCAATCGCAGCGTGGGCCTGGTGCTGGTGGGCGAGACGTTCCGCGACGCGATGGAGGCCGGCCTGACGGAGTACGACTTCCTCCGGGGCACCGAGACGTACAAGTCCGACTGGGTGTCCAAGCAGCGGCGCACGCTGTCCGTGCGGGTCCATGCCGGGACGTGGGAGGGGCGCTGGTTCTCCCAGTCCGAATCCCTGGCGCGCCTGCTGCGCAACGGCGCCAAGGCGGCGATGCCGGACACGCTGGTGGAGAAGGTGCGGCGCTTCCGCCGTCGGCGGGCCGCGGTGCACTGAGCGTCGAAAACGCCAGCGGCGCCTGCCTCGACCACTCCGGGTGGTTGGGGCGGCGCCGCGGGTGCTTGCCGGTGAGGGCAGGGGGCTGGGCGTCAGGGCATGTCGCCAGCGACCTCCGCGCGAAGCTGGGCAATCGCAGGGCCGAGCTGCGGCGGCTGCATGTTGCGCGGCACTTCCACGGAGAACCGCTCGAAGTGGGCCAGCGCGGCGGCCTTGTCGCCGCGGCGCAGGGCGAGGCTGCCCAGGAAGATGAGCGCCTCCTGCGCGTCCGGCCAGGTGTCCACCAGCTCCGTCAGCTCCGCTTCGGCGCCGGCCATGTCGCCCTGGGTGGCGCGAAGCACGCCGCGGTGGACCTTCAGCTCGACGTTGAAGGGGTCCGCCGCCAGGCCCTTCGCGGTGACCTTCACGGCCTCGTCGAACTGCTGACGGCGGATGAGCTCGTGGCTCAGCAGCGCCGCCGCGTCCACATCTCCGGCGTTGGCATTCAGCCGCGCGCGAGCCTCTTGCATCTCCGGGCCTTCCTGCATCGGGTCGTCCATGCCCGCGCCCTGCTGCTGCGCGGCGGCGCCGCCCGGGGGCATACGGCCGGTGGCCTCCATGCCGTCGGTGCGCGTCTGTTGCTCGGAGACGAGCAGGTAGCCCAGCCCACCAAAGAACACCACGATGCCCGCGCCCCACAGCGCGCCCACCAGTTGCGGATTGCGAGACGCCCACCCGGTAGGGGCCGGAGCCTGGGGACGGGGGCGGGCGCCCTCGCTGGAGGCCTTGCGCTTGAGGTGCTCGTCCTTCGCGCGCAGCGCCCCGGCGGCTTCGCGCTCCAGGCGGGACTTCTCGGCGGCATACTGCTCGGCGCTCTGGTTGTGCTTCTCCGCTTCCAGCGCGCGGAGCTGGTCGATGAGGGACTGCGCGCGCTGGGTCAGGTCATCGAGCACGCCGTCGCGGGGCTCGGCTGACGCAAGGGAGCCCTTGCGGCGCTGAAAGAGGATCCAGCCCGCCGCCAACACGAAGGTGACGGCGAGCACGATGATTCCGGGCAACCAATTCGTCGTCTGCGGCTGCATGGCCTGGCGCTCCTAGCGCTCGAGCTCCCGGCGCACGGCCTGGAGGTACGGGTCTTCTTCATCCGCTGGAGGCGTTCCAGCGGGCGCGGCCGGGGCCGCCGTTTCTTCCGAAGTCGTGGCCGCGGGCGGGGCCTGCTCCGTTGTACCCGCGCCGCGCTGGAGCTGCCGCCAGATGACGAAGGCGCCCACGGCGACGAGCCCCACCGGGCCCAGCCACACGAACCAGTTGAAGCCTTCCGCGCGGGGGGACAGCAGCACCCACTCACCGTAGCGGGCGACGAAGTACTCGACGATTTCGGCGTCGCTCTTCCCCTCGGAGACGAGCTCGCGAATCATGTCGAGCTGGGCGCGCGCCATGGAGGACGGGCTGTCCGCCACGGACAGTCCCTGGCACACGGCGCACCGGAGCTGCTTGCCCAGCATCTGGGCACGCGCCTCCAGCTCCGGCGCGAGCGGGTCACTCCCCGCCTGCTGGGGCGCGAACTGGCCGGTGACGAGCGTGAAGGCGAGGGACAGGGACAGGAGGGCAGCGGTCATCGAAGCTCCATCGAGCCGTCCCTACCTAGCGCCCCAGGCCGTGATTGGACAGTGAAACCTGAGCGGCGGGGAGCTCGCCCGCCGCCCGGCCCGCTGTGCCTACATGGCCGCTTCGGGGTTCAACTGCGCCTGGGCGGCCGCCCGGTGCTCTGGCAGGCCGGTGGTCAGCGCGAAGAGGGCATAGCCGGCGGGTGAAGCCGCGAGCAGTTCCACACAGTGGTCGCCCAGGCGGTCTGGGACCTGCCCGCCCGCCTTCACATAGGCGTCCACGGTGGCCTCGAACGCGGCGTCCACACCGAGCATCTTCTGGAAGATGAAGTCGCGCGCCGGGTCTCCTACCTTCGCGGTCGTCCAATCGAGGACGCCGGTGATGGTGTCGTCCGGCGCCAGCAGGACATGGGCAGGGTACATCTCCCCGTGCGTCAGCGTGACGAAGCGGGGCCAGTAGGAGTCGTCGCCCAGCCAGCGCTCCCAACGCTGGTGGAGGGCGGGCGCCACGTCGAAGGCTTGCTTGATGCGAGCAATGTCGGAGGCCCAGTTGGCGCGGACCTGGTCGGGCGTCTCGACGATGAGGCCCGCTCGCCGGGCATCCTCGACGTCGATGGCATGCATCCGGGCCAGGAGCTGGCCGAACTGGCGGGCATAGACGGGGGACTCGCGGTCGAAGTGCCACACGGGCTCGCCCGAGGTGGGGTCCAGCGTCAGCCCGGGCCTGCCCGGCAGCGCCGGATAGGCGATGAGGTCCCGGTGTGCGACATGCCACCTGGGAACCGCCACGCCGAGCCGGGGACCGATGAAGTCGAGAATCTTCTTCTCGTCCGGGAGCTTCGCGGAGACGTCTTCACGCCGGGGGATGCGGAGGACCCACTGGGTGTCTTCGAGGTCGCGCGCCATCACGACGCGATAGTCCAGTCCGGCCTCGTTGACCGACAGGGTGTCGGGTTTGAGCTTCAGTCCGTGGTGGCCGGCGAGCTCGACAAGCTGGGAGGCATCGTTCGGGGCGGAGGGCATCCAGGGCGTCCTTTCAGGCCTGCACGGTCATCATGCTGGCCGCGCGGGCCACGGCTTCGGGGGGACCATGGTCGCCGGGGAGACGGGCTCCGGCGAGCCATGCGTGAGGCGCCCCGACCCGGCCTGGGCACGCTTCCTGACATCGCGGCCGGGAATCAGAAGCGCCCGTCCACCAGCAGTCCCCCGGAGTTCGGGCCGAAGACAGGCGTCAGGCGGGCCTGGATGACGTATGGCCGCTTTCGTGGGCCTGGGGCTGGCGCGGGGACATCCGACAGGCCCAACTCCTGGCGAAGGCGTTTGTTGTGGCCATCCGCCAGTTCGCGGGCCTCGCTGGAGGCGATGGGATGGGGGTTGTAGAAGATGCCCCACCCCAGCAGCCCTACTCCCACCAGGCTCACGCCCATTCCCACGAGGAACATGTTCCGCTTCCGGTCGCCAGCCGCGAAGTTGCGGTCGATGCAGGCCGAGAAGTCGGGGCCGAGCTCGCAGTCTTCGGACTGAGCGCCTGGTGTGGCGATGCCGTAGACGAGCCCGCCAACCATCACGACTCCCCCGACGATCTTCAGGGTGAGCTTGGTGGCGCTTCTCGACTGATACTCCGCAACGAGGTCGTCTCGGCCGAGCTTCTGATAGAACGCCTCGCCCTCTAGTGGCTTCTTGTATTTCCCCTCATACGGGACGGTCCAGCGGCTCGGCGGGCTCCTGACGGCCAGTGGCGAATACGAAAGCGTCACGGCGATGTATTCATCGAACCCGATGTGCCGGAGCTCATATTGCTCCAGCGCCTCTTCTCGGCTGAGGGGCGGGTTGCTCTCGGCGATGGGGGCGGGGCTTTCCGCCTCTTCGTTCGCGAGCGTAGGAGTGGTGGTCAGGAGGGCAATGATTGCCACGAATCGGAGCATGAGCGCGCGCTTCATATGGGAAGTGCCACGACGACTGCAAGGCCATGGCCTGACGTGCTTGCCTGCCGCGACGTGCGAGGATTTGCCTCGGTGAACAGGTCCTGAAGGGCTCGGGTGGGATGCCTCCACCGTTTCCAGCTATGGTCCGCCCCGAGATGAAGACCGAACCCTCGGAGCCGCTGCACCTGCCGGAGTACCTTCCCGCGTTGGACGGGCTGCGCGGCGTGGCGGTGCTGATGGTGATTGCCTATCACTCACTGACAGGGCTGCGCAGCGCGTCGCTGGGCTCGCTCTTCCAGGTGGGCTGGGCGGGCGTGGACCTCTTCTTCGTCCTCTCTGGCTTCCTGATTACGCGCATCCTCGTGCAGACGCGTGAGCGTGGAGGCTACTTCCGTACCTTCTACGCGCGGCGGGCGCTGCGTATCTGGCCCCTGTACTTCCTGGTGCTGGCCTTCTCCTTCGGCATCATGGGGCGGCTGCTGCCGGCCCTGGCCTTCGATACCCAGCGCTACTCCTGGGTGACCTACGTGCTGTACCTCCAGAACCTTTGGATGACGGACTTCGGTCCCGCGCCCATCAACGTGACGTGGTCCCTGGCCATCGAGGAGCAGTTCTACCTGGTGTGGCCGCTGCTCGTGTTCTTCCTCCGGAACGGGCAGCTCCGCGCGCTCCTGTGGGCGTGTGTGCTGCTGTCCCCCGTGGCGCGCCTCGCGGCCCTGTGGGAGGGCGCGGCGCCCATCCAGGTCTACACCTTCACGCTGTTCCGTCTGGATGGACTGGCGCTCGGTGGACTGTTGGCGCTGGGCGTGGTGGATGGCCGCGCCACGGCGGACGGCCTGTCACGATGGGGCGCGCGGCTCGCGGTGCCCGCGTTGCTCGTGGCCTGCGGGGTGTCCCTCGTCTTCTTCGGCCAGGGCGCCGCCATTCACATGGCAACGGCGCTCACGGGGCCGGGTGGCCCGCAGGTCCGCGTGCTGCTGGTGGCGGGCCTGTACACGCTTTGGGCGGTGGGCTTCGCCAGCCTGCTGGGGTGGGTACTCTCCGGGCGCGCGCGGGTGCTCCAGGCCGTGTTTCAATGGCGGCCACTGCGCTTCGTGGGGCAGGTGAGCTACGGGCTCTACCTGTTCCATGCGCTCGTCATCCCCGCTGGCGGCATTTACACGCGACCGCTGTTCTACCGCTTCATTCCCTCGACTTTCGTCGCTACCGCGGTGGGCATCCTGTTCGAGTACGCGGTGCTGCTGGCGCTCACGCTCGTTTCGTGGCGCTTCTTCGAGAAGCCCTTGCTGCGTCTCAAGGACCGATTCACGCATCCGGAAGCCGCGGGGAAGGCCGTGGCTCCCGCGGCTTGAGGGTTGGCGCCAGCGCGGACGAGCGCCGTACCGCGAATCGACGTGCCAGCTACGAGCGCGGTGGTGCCCAGATGGCGCTGTGGGGCTCCGGCGCGTTGGGGGCTTCCTCCGCGGTGTAGAAGTAGGCCGCGACCGCGGCGCGCCCTCGTCCCTCGGGGCACGCCAGCGCGGTGGGGTGTCCGTGCCAGTGGTCGTCGCCGTGGGCCATCACGACCAGGCGATCCAGGAGGGGGGCGATTCGCGTCTCGCACCGGGAGAGGTCCGCGGTCCACAGCTCGAGGTCCCCTCCCCAGGCGGGTTCCCAGTCGGGGTTCAGGTAGTAGAGGACGGTGAGCCGGCGGGAGAGCGCGCGGAAGCGATCGCGGTTGAAGTCGGCGTGCAGCGCCAGATGCCCCCCACGCAACGTGAGGTGCAGCCCGGCGCCTCGGAAGTGCGGATCCGGGATGAGCCCTTGCACCCCGGTGAGTGACTCCAGGAAGTCGATGAACGCCATGCCGGAGAACTCCGAAAGCAGGTGCCGGAGCGCTCCGGGGACGTCTTCGAACGCCTTGCGCTGAAGCTGTCCCAGTCGCGCCGCCTGTTCGGGGTGGTCGCGTCGCTTCCAACTTGCCTCGGTCGCGCCCGGGAAGACCGCGGCCAGTTCGGACGCCAGCGGTCCCCCCAGGAAGCCATCGATGACGGCGTGGGGATGAGGCCGCGCCGCGCCGTAGCTGGCGCGATGGGCCAGCGCGAGCGCGCGGAGCGCCGTGCGGCTGAAAAAGAAGCTCGGTCCTCGCAGCGGGCCTTCTTCGTGGGTCGCGATGCTCACGGGCCCCCTATAGCAGAACGTGGGGCGCACGCTGCCGGCGCCAGGGCACCCTGGCGAAGGCGACCGAGTCTGGAGCCGCTGCCTCCGGGCGCATCATCGCTCTGGCGGCTAGACGAGGACTCAGGAGAGCGCACGCAGCCCAGCCCGAAGGGCGTCGATATCGGTTTGCGCCAGCAATCGCTCCGTCTCCTCGTTCATCCTCTCCCAGTGGGGCAGCGCGGATTGAAGGAGCTGGAGCCCGGCGTCCGTCAGCGTCAGCAATCGCCCGCGGCGGTCGGCCGGGTCGACGGTGGTCTTCACCAGCCCGCGCCTTTCGAGCGGCTTCAGGTTGGCTGTCAGCGTGGTCCGGTCCATCGCAAGGAGCTCCGCGACGGGGCCGATGGACGGCGGCTGGGGGCGATTGAGCGACATCAGCAGTGAGAACTGTCCATGCGTGAGGCCCACGGGGCGCAGGGCTTCATCGAAGCGCCGCGCCAGGGCGCGCGCGGCCTGCTGGACCACCAGGCACAGGCAGTGGTCACGGACGTGAAGCGTCGTGGCGAATGGGACGGCTCTGGGCATTGACAAGGGTGATTATGTTGGTATCAACCTTTCTTGTCAAAGCAAGAGTACCCCCGCTGGAGAGTTGCCATGGCCTACATCGACGGATTCGTGATCGCAGTCCCCTCGGCGAACAAGGAGGCGTACCGGCAGACCGCTAGTGCCGCCGCGCCGCTGTACAAGGAGTTTGGTGCGACGCGCTTCGTTGAGAGCTGGGGGGACGACGTCCCTGAAGGCAAGGTCACCGACCTGCGGCGCGCGGTGAAGGCCGAGCCGGATGAGGTCATCGTCTTCTCCTGGATTGAGTACCCCAGCAAGGCGGTGCGCGACGAAGCGAACGCGAAGGCAATGCGTGACCCAAGGATGGAGGCGATAGGCGCGAACATGCCCTTCGATGGGAAGCGGATGATCTTCGGCGGTTTCGTTCCCAGCATCCATGAGGCCGGAGCGGGCAGGCCCGGCTATGTCGATGGCTCCCTCGTGCCGGTGCCGGTTGGAAACAAGGAGGCCTACCATGCCATCGCGTCCCGTCTCGCGGCGGTGCTGCTGGAGCATGGCGCCATGCGCGTCGTCGACGCGTGGGGAGACGATGTCCCCGACGGGAAGGTCACTGACTTCAAGGGCGCGGTGAAGGCCACCGCGGATGAGCAGGTCGTCTTCGCTTGGATTGAGTGGCCGTCGAAGGAGGCGCGCGACGCCGGGTGGGGGAAGGCCATGGCCGATCCGCGCATGCACCCGGGCAGCATGCCCTATGACGAGGGCCGCAGGTCCCACGGCGGTTTCGTGCCGATGCTGGTTGAGACGGCGGCGACGGGCACGGGCGCATAGACCCTGAATGGGCTAGCGTCGACACCCATGCGCACTTGGATGTGCTGGGTGTTCCTGGCTTGTTGGGCCCTTGGCGTTCCAGCCCTGGGTGTCACCGTGAAGGAAGTGCCGCGGCTCGCGGCCAACGCATGGTCCGTGGACACGACCAGGACACTCACGCCGCAGACGCTGGCGGAGGTGGACCAGCTCGGCAATGCCTTGGTCCGTGATGGCCAAGGCCAGCTCGCGGTGGTGGTGGTCGACTCGACGGGACGCCAGCCGCCGCGCGCCTTCGCGCTGGAGCTCTTCAATCGGTGGGGGCTGGGCACGGCCGGTCGTGACGACGGCGCGCTGCTCTTCATCGCGCTCGACGACCGCGCTGCGGAGATCATCCTGGGGGATGGCGTGGATGGCCCGAATGAGCAGGCGCGCAGTGACGCCATCATGGCGAACGACGTGGTTCCCGCCTTCAAACGGGGCAGTCCGGACGACGCGGTGCTGGAAGGCGCTCGCGGGCTGCATCAGCTCATCGTGACCTCGGAGCTCAATCAGCCTCGCAACGCCGAGGAGGCCGCATTGGCATGGGATCCCAGCCTCGAGGAGTCCGCATGGTCGGAGGACTCCGCCGTCACCATCGTGTCTGAAGGACCGAGTGAGCCGGAAGGTGACCTGAACGTTCCCGCCCTGGCGGGAACGTTCAGGTCACCTTCCGGCTCACTC
>NZ_VHLB01000155.1:0-12422 GCF_006547365.1 Myxococcus sp. AB056
GGACGGGGGGACTCTGGCCGAAGCGCCGCGTGACGGCGACGAAGTCACACCGGGCGTGGCCGTGGCGCCCACGGCGCCGCATGACTCCAACGGTGGGTTCCCGCAGCGTCCGGTGCCGGCGGCGGCCTCGCCGTGGAACCAGGTGGTGGGTGGGCCCCAGGACGACGTCGGGACGGGCGTGGCCTCGGCTTCCTCTGGAGATGTGGCGGTGGTGGTGTACAGCACGCCGCGCCAGGACGAAGAACGCGAGCCCGTGGAGGGCGAGAAGCTGGCGCTGACGCTTGCGCGCTACGCGGCGGATGGGGCGCCGCGCTGGTCGCGTGAGTGGGCGCGCAACCGCTTCTCCGACACGCGCGTGGCGGCGAGCGAGGCGGCGACGTTCCTGTCGGGCAATGCGTTCCTCTACTCGGCGGACTTCGGACTGGGTGAGGCGCAGGACGGCTTCCTGGTGAAGTTCGACGCGGCGGGTTTGCCTGTCTGGCAGCACCGCGTGGGACAGAAGGTCTACGCCATCGCCGCGGACGCGCAGGGCGGCGTGCTGGCCGCGGGCGAGGAGTGGGAGGGGGAGTTCGTCGAGGACCCCGTGCTCACGCGCTACGCCGCGGATGGCGCCGTGCTGTGGTCGCGGCGCTTCCACGGCGCCAACATGGACACCGCGCTGCACGCGGCGGCGCTGGCGCCTTCGGGACAGTCGATTCTGGCCGGACAGCTCGTGGACGCGCTGGAGGTGGACGGCCAGACGTTCGGCGCGCCCGGTGTGCGCGGCTTCGTGGTGCTGACGTTCGATGCGTCCGGGCGCTTGCTGTGGGGCAAGGAGCTGCCGGGCGTGAAGGGCCGCATCACGTCGGTGACGGTGGCGGCGGATGGCACGCTCGTGGCGGCGGGTGACTTCATCGGTCTGCTGGTGTGGGGGGAGGCGTCGCTCGGTTCCTCCGGAGCCTTCGTGCTGACGGCGGGCGCGGATGGCAGCGCGGGTTGGGTGCGCCAGCCCTTGTGCGGGCCGGTGACCGAGCTGGGCGCTTCTGTCGCGGTGGAGGATGCGGGCGGCGTCGCGGTGACGTGTGGCAGCGTGCTGACGCGCTACGCGGCTTCGGGGGCGTGGCTGGGGGAGCAGACGCTGGAGGCGCAGCCCTGCGCCAGCGGGGTGTGCTCGCTGACCACCGCGGGGGTGGCCACGGTGCGGGGCCGCGGGCTCGCCGTCACCGGCTGGCAGCGCGACGGGGCGGGCGACACCTGGAATCAGGACGCCTTCCTCAGGCTCGTGGTGCCGTAGCGGCCGGGGCCGCTACAGTGCGCGGCCATGTCCGCTCCTGCCGCAGAGGTCCTTCTCGAGGTGGAGGGTGCCGTCGCCACCCTCACCCTCAACGACACCGCCCGACGCAACGTGATGACGCCCGAGCTGGGAGACGCGCTGTGCGCGCGCGTCGCCGAGCTGAAGGGGCGTGACGATGTCCGGGCGGTGGTGCTCACCGGGGCGGGAGGCGCGTTCTCCGCCGGTGGGGACCTGAAGATGCTGGAGCGGCTGCGCCAGGTGTCCTTCGAGGATGCGCGCGCGTTCATGCTCGGCTTCTACGCGCGTTACCTCAGCGTGCTGGACCTGCCGGTGCCCGTCATCGCGGCGGTGGACGGGCCCGCGATTGGTGCGGGGCTGTGCGTGGCGCTGGCCTGTGACGTGTGCCTCGTGGCCGAGGACTCGAAGCTGGCGCTCAACTTCGTGCAACTGGGCCTGCATCCGGGCATGGGCGCCACGTACCTGGCGCCACGCCGCGCGGGGGCACAGGCCGCCGCGGAGCTGCTGCTCACCGGCCGCCGCTTCGATGGCAAGGAAGCGGTGAAGCTGGGACTGGCGCTGGAGGCGGCGCCGGCGGGACAGGTGCTCACTCGCGCCAGGGAACTCGCGGGACGGATTGCCGCGAACGCGCCGCTCGCCGTGCGTGCGCTCAAGCAGCGGCTGGGGCTCGACAGGGCGGAGCTTCAGCGCGCGCTGGAGGAGGAGGCGCGCTTTCAGGCGGAGAGCTACGGCAGCCAGGACCTGGGCGAGGGACTGGCCGCGGCAGCCGCGCGGCGCGCCCCCGTGTTCCAGGGGCGCTGAGTTCTTGCCTCAGTACACGTTGTACTTGCGGCGGAGCGCCTCGTGCTCCTCCGCGTTGCGCGACGGGCGGAGGATGCGCTGCGCGTCGTGCAGGTAGTACCAGTACTCGCTCGGCTTGGGTGTCATCGCGGCCTGGAGCGAGGCCACGGTGGGCGCGCCGATGGGGCCGGGCGGCAGGCCCTTCTTGTGCCGCGTGTTGTACGGGTCCTGCGGGTCCCGCAGCCGCTTGAGGAAGGCGACGCGGTCATTCCACTGCGCCAGCTCGTAGCGCGACGTGGCGTCCACGCCGAGCGGGAATCCCTTGTCCACGCGCTTCCACAGGATGCCGGCGACCAGGGGGCGCTGGTCGGGCAGCGGCTCCTCGCGCTCCAGCATGGAGGCCATCACCACCACCTCGTGCAGCGTGCGACCGCTCTTCGTGATGGCATCGCGGTTGGGCGCATAGAAGCGCTGCGCGAAGGCGTCCAACTGACGCTGGATGAGCGCCTCCACATCGAACTTGCCCGGAATCACGCCGTAGGTCTCCGGGTAGAGGTAGCCCTCCAGCGTGCCCGTGGAGGGCAGGGGGAAGGGCGCGGTGAAGTTCTTGGGCTTGCTGGCCGCGGCGATGTACGCGCCCGGCTTGATGAAGCCCGCGGCCACGAGCGCCGCGTCCGTGTCGCGCAGGCGCCAGCCCTCGACGACGACGAACGGGACGTCCTCGGGAATGGGGTTGCCTTCCAGCTCCGTGGCCAGCTCGGCCAGCGTCATCGACGCGCTGACCTCATGGCGGCCCGCCTTGGGGGCGAAGTTGCCGCGCCGGTACAGGTGCCAGCGCCACACCCGCGCGTCGCGGATGAGGCCTTGCGATTCGAGCAGCGTGCCCAGGCCGCGCCCGGACGTTCCCTTGGGCACGGTGAACTCCACCACGTCCGCGCCAGGAGGCGCCGCGGCCGTGCGTGCCTGCTGCTCAATCCAGAAGAAGGCGCCCGCGCCGGACGCCACCAGCAGCACGAAGGCTGCACCCAGGACCCAGAGAATCCGCTTCATTCGCGGCGCACGCTATCACCGGATTCGGGCCGTGCCTGGGTTCCGGCATGCAGATGTCACCTCCTGGGCGCCAGGCGGGCCGGCGGTCAGGCGGCCGGTGCCGCCCCGAGCTTCAGGTCCCGGTTCAACCCGGTGTCCCGGCTCACGCGCCAGATTTTTTGATCCAGGTAGTAATGGTGCAGCGCGAAGCCCCAGATGAAGCACTCCATCAGGTTGCGCAGCGTCAGCCCCGCGCCCAGGGGCACCTTCAAGTCGAAGCCGCCGCAGCCTGGGTGCGCGCCGAAGCCGCAGCCCAGACCCCGGTACAGCAGCGTGAAGACGACGCCGCACACCGCGTAGACGATGAAGCGCTGGCTCACCTTCGGCGCCCAGCCGAACGGGGCTGGGTCCACGCCCGCCGCGTGGTAGCGGTTGCGGTGATAGAACCAGACCACGCCGTGGTACTGCACGTTGTGGAACGCCGTCACCGCCACGGCGAACATGATGAAGTCCATGCGTGCCGCGAACGGAGGCCAGAACACCACGGCCGACAGTCCCATCGCCGCGCCCATCATCAGCAGCTTGGGACCATTCACCTTCAGACCCGCCCGGTGTCGCTGCACCTGCCGGCCTGTGTAGAGCACCACCAGCGCCAGCACGGTCGCGAAGCAGGCTCCGGCCACCACCGGCTCCCAGGTGGGGGGCCCCATCAGGCCCAACTGCTTGCGCGCGCCCGGATGTGACACCGCGAACGCGACGAAGGGCGCCAGCAGCCCCGTGTACAGCGTCACGCTGTCGAGCCGCCGGTCCAGTGGCAGCGACTCGCCGCTCTTGCGCTGGTACAGCACCATGATGCCGTAGTGCTGCCGCACCACGTGCCAGTAGGCCCAGAGCGCCGCCGCCGTCATGAAGAGGGCGAAGGGCAGCTTCGTGCCCAGCAGCGCCGACAGTCCGAACGACGCCGGGCCCGCCGCGAACCACGCCAGGCTGCCCAGCAGCAAGCGCCGCCGTGTCTGCCATTCCCGCGCATCCAGATAGGTCCGCGATACCGTGGCGAACAGGTGCGGCCCATCCAGTGCCAGCACCCATGCCCACCACAACAGCAGGCTGCTGACGCCGCCCCAGACATGGAGTCCGACCAGCGCCAGGCTCACTCCGAGGCCGCCCCCCGTCGAAATCAGGTCGTGCCGCCGGTCGACGAGCCAGCCCGCGCGTGCGGGGCCTGGGACTGCGAGAGGGATGGCGCTCATGAGGCCTCCGAGGGACGCCGCGGAGGATATAGGAAGGTGCAGGTAGGTGGTCTGCCCACCTGTCGGCGCCGTTCGCGGGGCAGGAGACCGAGGGGGCAAAACCTACTTGAGCGGCGGGTCGCGTACCGCGATTGTCCTCGCCATGGATCAAGGCAGGCGCACCACGGACAGGAAGGCAGTTGGCCTGCTGGTGAAGCTGAAGCATGAGAGCGTGGGGAGCTTCGCGGAGGAGTTCGCCACCAACCTGAGCCCGGGTGGGATGTTCATCCGCTCGCGCACCCCGCAGGCAGTGGGGACCCCCGTCAAGTTCGAGGTGCAGATTGCGGGAGGCGTGCGGGTGCTGCGTGGCTCCGCGCTGGTCCGTTGGGTCCGCGAAGTGGGTGATCCCGCGGGGCCTCCGGGCATGGGGCTGCAGTTCGAGGAGCTGGACACGGCGAGCCGCGCGCTCGTCGAAATGATGTTGATGCGGAAGACCGTCGCGGATTCCAGCGCGCCCGCCGCCCGGCCCCTGCCTGCCATCGCACCGTCCGTGGCGCCTGCGATTGCACCGTCCATCGCGCCGTCCGTGGCGCCCGCGATTGCGCCGTCCATCGCGCCCGCCGTCGCGCCCATGGCGCAGGCCCGTCCCGCGCCTCCGGTCCAGGCCCGTCCCGCGCCCCCTGTGCAGGCGCGCCCCGCCGCCGCGCCCGCGGATGTGGGGGGCATCGCGCTCGACTCCCTGTTCGATGACCTGGAGCCGGAGGGTGGTTCCTCCGCGCCGATTCCAGACGAGCCGCTCGACCTGATTCCGTCGGTGGTGGAGGAGCCGAGGACACCGCCTCCGAGCCGCGTGCCCGTCTCCTATTCGCCGCCGCCTCCGGTGGCCGCGGATGACGTGGACATCCCGCTCGACGAGCTCATCGCGAGCACGCCACCTCCGCCCGTGGCCGCGCTGGACATCGATGAGCCCCTGCCGGGCTTCGAGTTCGAAATCGAGAGCCCGTCGGGTGAGGCGCCCGTGGCCATGGGCGCGCCGCTCGATGAGCCGCCCATCGAGGTCGGCATCTCCCTGGAGGTCGAGCCGTCGTCCGCGCCGGCGGGTGGTGGGGCCCTGGAGTTCGAGCTCGACCTGGGTGACTCCGTCGCTGAGCCGCCTCGTGCGCCCGCGGTTCCACCCGTGCGCGTGGCACCTCCGCCGGCGCCGGTCTCCAGTGGCGGCGGCTTCGAGTTCGACCTGGACCTGAGCGATGCGGAGGCCGCACCTCCGCCGCGTGCCCCGGTGGCCCCCAAGGCACCGCCGGCGCCTGTCACATCTCCCGCGGGGAGCGGTGGCATCGAGTTCGATTTCGACCTGTCCGAGGACGTGAGCCCGCCTCCGCCGCCGCGCGCACCGGCGGCGCCACCTCCCGCGCCTGTCTCGGCCGGGGGCGTCTTCGAGTTCGACTTCGCCCTGTCCGAGGACGCGGGGACGGCGCCGCCTCCGCCGCCGCGCGCCCCCTCTCCGGCCAGCACGGGGGGCGGCGGCATCGACTTCGACCTCGACCTGTCCGAGGACGTGGAGGAAGCACCTCCCGTCGTGCCTCCACCGCCGCCGCGCGCGGCGATGGTTCCTCCGCCCGCGCCGGTGCAGCCGCCCATGGCGGCCCGCCCGTTGCCTCCGCCGCCCCCGGCTCCGCCGCCTCCTCCTCAAGGGCTGCCCCAAGTGCGCCGTGAGGCGCCTCGGGCACCGGAGCCGGCGGCGACGCCCTCGGTGCTCGCGCCCGCCGTGGCGAAGGCCGCCGCGCAGGCGCCCGGCCTGGATGAACACGGCCTGCCGAAGACGGTGTTCCTGCCTCCACCGGTGCCGCTCAGCGGCACGGGGCCCGTCATCGGCATCGACCTGGGCACCACGAACTCGTGCGTGGCGTTGCTCTCCAACGGCCGGCCGCTCGTGCTGCGCTCGCGCGAGGGCTACAACACGATTCCCTCCGTCATCTCGCTCAACGCGCAGAACAAGCTGCTGGTCAGCCACCGCGCGAAGAACCAGTTGGTGCTGCGTCCCCAGCACACCATCTACGGCGCGAAGCGGCTCGTTGGCCGTCCCTACGACAGCGCCGTGGTGAACCAGGTCCGCGAGCGCTTCCACTACGACATCGTCCCTGACCCCGCCGGCCGCGCCGCCGTGCGTCTGGCGGACACGGCCCTGTCGCTGGAAGAGGTGCAGGCCCTCATCCTCCGCGAGTGCAAGGAGATGGCGGAGGCCCACCTCAACCAGAAGGTGGAGCGCGCGGTGGTGACGGTGCCCGCGTACTACTCCGAGCCGCAGCGTGAGGCCGTGCGCAAGTCCGGCATCCTCGCGGGCCTCAAGGTGGAGCGCATCCTCAACGAGCCCACATCCGCGGCGCTCGCCTACGGCCTCAACCGCGAGCTCAACAAGAAGGTCCTCGTCTACGACCTGGGCGGCGGTACCTTCGACGCCACGATTCTGAAAATCGAGAAGAACGTCTTCGAGGTGCTCGGCACCGGCGGCGACGTCTTCCTGGGGGGTATCGACTTCGACAACCTCATCGTCGACTACCTGCTGGCGCGCTTCCAGGAGAAGGAAGGCATCACCTTCACGGGGGACGGCATCGCCTTGTCGCGCGTGAGTGACGCGGCCGAGCGCGCGAAGATGGGGCTGTCCGAGCGCAGCACCTTCGAGGTCCACATCCCCATGCTGATGATGGACGACTCGGGCAGGCCGCGTGACTTGCGCGTGGTCCTCAGCCGGCAGGAGCTGGAGAAAATCTGCGAGCCGCTCCTCAGCCGCACCATCGACGTGGTGCGCGACGTGCTCCTGGACGCGAAGCTGAAGGCCGCCGAGGTGGACGACATCATCCTCGTGGGCGGCATGAGCCGCATGCCGCTGGTGCGCGACAAGCTCAAGTCGCTCTTCGGCAAGGGCGCGCAGGCCAGCGTCAACGCGGACGAGGCCGTGGCCCTGGGCGCGGCGCTCTACTCGGGCTCCGTGGACAAGGTGAGCAGCGTGGTGCTCATCGACGTGCTGCCGATGACGGTGGGCGTGGCCATGCCCGGTGGCGCCTTCAAGCGCGTCATCGAGCGCAACAGCCCGCTGCCCGCACAGCGCTCCTTCGCCATCAACACGACGAAGGACAACGAGGCCTTCCTGGAGCTGTCCATCTTCCAGGGCGAGGACAGCCACATCTCCGCCAACGAGTACCTGGGCACCGTGCGCATCGAAGGTCTGCCCAAGGGACCGAAGGGTTCGGTCCGCGTGGCGGTGACGCTCAAGCTGGACTCCGAATGCGTGCTGCACGTGGAGGCGCGTGAGTACTCCACGCGCAAGGAAGTGAAGGCCACGCTGGCCACGCGCTACTCGCCGGAGGAGCTCCAGAAGCAGCTCCAGGTCAGCAAGGAGTCCGTGAAGGCCGCCGAGGAGCGCCGCGGCGCCGACCTCAAGGAGCGCGCGGGCGGCTTCTGGAGCTTCGTGAAGAAGGCGCTGGGCAGGAAGTAGCGTGTCGCCATGACGGCCACCGCCCCCCGGTACATGACGCGCTTCAGGTGCCTCGCGGATGCCTGCGAGGACACCTGCTGCGCGGGGCTCGTCGTCCTCGTCAGCGGGCCGCGTTTGCAGCGCCTGAAGCAAGCGGTGGCGGGCACGCCGGACGCGGAGCGGGTGGAGACCTTCATCCGGCCGGAGCCTGACGCCAGCCCCGGCGACGAGGCCGTCATCGCGAAGCGCGAGGACGGGCACTGCGTGTTCCTGGATGCGCGGAAGACGTGCTCGCTGCACCGCGCCTATGGCGAGGCCGCGCTGCCGGATGCGTGCGCCACGTTTCCGCGAGTCGCCACGCGCTGGGCGCACGGGCTGGAGGTGACCGGTTCGCTCGCGTGTCCGGAGGTGGCTCGCCTGTGTCTGCTGGCGGAGGACGCCGTGGACACCGTGCCAGTGTCCGAGGACCTCGCGCTTCGTCCGGAGACTGCGCGCTCTCTGGGCGGCGGCGATTCCGAGGACGCGTGGACGCAGCACGCGGCGGCCGTGCGTTCCACCGCGCTGTCGGTGCTCCAGCGCCGCGAGCTGCCGTTCGCCGCGAGGCTCTTCGCGCTGGGGCAACTGGGCCTCAGGTTGGACGGCTTCTACTGCCGGGGCACGGAGGTGTTCCACGGCGGCGCGCGCGAGGGCGCGGAGGCCCTGCTGACGGAAGTGCTGCGTACCTTCACCCTGCCCGAGACGCTGACGGCGCTGCACGGTGGCTTCGCGGCGCTGTCGCTGCCGGGAGGCCCGTGGGTGGGCATCTGCGCCGCGGTGCTGAAGTCTCGCCTGGGCGCGGTCCGGAGCGAGCGGTTCCTCACGCTGGTGGAGCTGGTGCTGGAGTCCTACGGCGGCGTGGACCTGCTGCCCGATGATGCGTGGCGCCGCTACTCGGAGCGCCGCGAGCGGCTGTCACCCGGCCTGTCACAGCGGGTGGAGCAGTACCTGCGCCACCACGCGGTGAATCACTGGCTGCGCCACCCGTTCACGGACGCGCCGCGCGTGCTGGACTACGTGTTCCGCATGGCGCTGCGCGAGGCCGTCCTCTGTTGGACCCTCTTCGGCCACCCCACGGTGGTGGCGCTCTGCGCGGAAGGCGCGGCGGACACGGCCGAGTCACGGGCCCGGCTCGACGCCGCCGCGGTGGAGTGCTTCCAGCTCATCGCCAAGCACGTCGAGCAGGCGCCCCAGCTCCACGCCCTGGCCCAGGGGCTGGCGGGGAGCGGGGGCGACGAGACGCTCGGCCGGATGCTCGTGCTGCTCAAGGGGCTCTGACGCTCAGGGCTGCGCGCGGGGCGTCGCGCCGAGCCGCCGCATGGCCTCCTGGAACACCGGGTACTCCTGCGCGCCCTGGAGCCCGAAGCGCTCCCCGAGCACGAAGGTGGGCACCGCGCTGACGCCGATGGCCCGCGCCTCCTGGATGGAGTCCTCCACGGCCTTCGTGTAGCGGCCCTCCTCGACGACGCGCTGCACTGTGTCCGGGTCCAGGCCCGCCTCCTGGGCGGCGCCGCGGAGCGTGTCCCACTGCCAGAGGTCCTGGCCCTCGCTCCAGTAGCGGCGCAGGAGGGCGGCGTGGAACGGCTCCAGCCGGCCCTGCTCCCGGGCGTACTCGGTGGCCTCGTGGGCCCGGCGCGTGGACGGAGTGAGTTCCCGCATCACCAGGGTGAGCCCGGCTGCCTGGGCGCGGAGCTTCAGCGGGTTGTTCGGGTCCTTCATCTTCTCGCGCACGTAATCCGGCAGGGGGAGTCCCTCGGGGGGCGTCTCCGGGCGCAGGTAGAAGGGACGCCAGTCCACCTGGACGTCGTACTCCTTCTTCAGCTTCTGGACCTCGGCGTAGCCCACGTAACACCAGGGGCAGACGTAATCGGACCAGACGCGGACGGTGATGGGCTCGCTCATGGGCCCGTGTCTAACCGCGTCGAAGCGCCGCGTCATGGTGGACTGCGCCGGGGATGCGCGGAGGTGGTACCCCGGGTACGCGGAGGTGGACAGCGCGGGCCGTAGCAGGCAGCGTCCACCCCCGACAACCGTGCCCGTGACGCACCCCTCGGGTGGGGTGGCGGCGGGGCGACTGAACCAGGAGACTCCCTTGCCGCTGTCGCTTCTCGCGGCCCTGGCCCTGAGCGCCACTCCGGCGCCGGCCCGGCCCCAGCCGTTCACCCACCACGACATGATTTCGCTGCGCCGGCTGAGCAGCCCGCGCGTCTCGCCGGACGGCAAGCAGGTCGCCTACGTCCTGCGCACCACGGACATGGAGGCCAACCGCGGCCGCACGGACCTGTGGCTCGTCGGCGTCGACGGAAACGCCGCGCCGCGCCAGCTCACCTCGCATCCGGACGCGGATTCCGAGCCCACCTGGGCGCCGGACGGCAAGAGCCTCTTCTTCCTGTCCTCGCGCGGCGGCTCCTCGCAGGTGTGGCGCTTGGCCGTGGACGGCGGCGAGGCCGTGCAGGTGACGAAGCTGCCCCTGGACGTGGGCGCCTTCCGCGTGTCGCCGGACGGCACGCGGCTGGCCGTGGCGCTGGAGGTCTTCCCGGATTGCCCCACGCTGGAGTGCACCCCGCAGCGCGAGGAGGAACGCTCCAAGCGCAAGGCCACCGGCCGCACCTACGACAAGCTCTTCGCGCGTCACTGGGACACGTGGAAGGACGGACGTCGCTCGCACGTCTTCGTCGTCCCCGTGGCCGGCGGCGCGCCCGTGGACGTGATGAAGGGCATGGACGCGGACAGCCCCTCCAAGCCCTTTGGAGGCGCGGAGGAGTTCACCTTCACGCCGGACAACAAGAGCATCGTCTTCGCCGCGCGGGACGTGGGCCGCTCCGAGGCCTGGTCCACGGATTTGGACCTCTTCGTCGCGCCGATTGATGGCAAGGCGAAGCCGCGCAAGCTGACGGAGAAGAACCGCGCCACCGACACCAGCCCGGTGTTCAGCCCGGACGGCAAGACGCTGGCCTACCTGGCCATGTCGCGTCCCGGCTTCGAGGCGGACCGCTACCGCGTCATCCTCCGCACCTGGCCCGGCGGTCAGGAGCGCGTGCTCACCCAGGACTGGGACCGCTCCGTGGGCAGCCTCGCGTGGAGCGCGGACGGCAAGACGCTCTTCGCGAGCGCCGGGCACGTGGGCCAGCAGCCCATCTTCGCGCTGGACGTGGCCACGGGGAAGCCCACCCAACTCACGAAGGAAGGCGCCGCGGACGCGCCGCAGCCGGCCGCTGGAGGCCGCATCGTCTACGTGTACGACGACCTGGATTCGCCCGCGGACCTGCACGTGATGAACGTGGATGGCTCGGAGTCGCGCCAGCTCACCCAGGTGAACCAGGACGCGCTGGACCGCATCCGCTTCGGTGGCTTCGAGCAGTTCTCGTTCCCGGGCTGGAACAACGAGACGGTCCACGCCTACGTCGTGAAGCCGGTGAACTTCGACCCGAAGAAGAAGTACCCGCTGGCGTTCCTCATCCACGGTGGGCCGCAGGGCTCGTTCGGCAATCACTTCCATTACCGGTGGAACCCGCAGGTGTACGCGGGGCGTGGCTACGTGGCCGTGATGGTCGACTTCCACGGCTCCACCGGCTACGGGCAGGCGTTCACGGATTCCATTTCCGACGACTGGGGTGGCAAGCCGTTCGAGGACCTGCAGAAGGGCCTGGCCGCGGCGCTCAAGCGCTACAGCTTCATCAACCCGAACAAGATGTGCGCGCTGGGGGCGAGCTACGGCGGGTACATGATCAACTGGATTGCCGGTAACTGGCCGGACGGCTTCAAATGCCTGGTGAACCACGACGGCATCCTCGACGAGCGCATGGGCTACTTCGACACCGAGGAGCTGTGGTTCCCGGAGTGGGAGCACAAGGGCACGCCGTGGGAGAACCCGGAGGGCTACAGCAAGCACAACCCGATTGAGCACGTCGCGAAGTGGAAGACGCCGATGATGGTCATCCACGGCGGGCAGGACTTCCGCGTGGTGGAGACGCAGGGCCTGGGCACCTTCACGGCGCTCCAGCGGAAGGGGATTCCCTCCAAGCTGCTCTACTTCCCGGAAGAGAACCACTGGGTGCTGCGCCCGGCCAACAGCGTGCAGTGGCACGACGAAGTCCTGGGCTGGCTGGACCAGTGGACGCGCAAGTAGCCGCTGCGTGATGTCGTAGGACTCGGGGCTCGCATCGTGAGATGCGGGCCCCGCTGTCGTTCAGGGCTCAGGGAACGCCGAAGCAGGCGCCGATGCAGGCGGTGCGAATCTGCGAGCAGGTCTTGCTGCCGACGCAGTCCCCGCACGCGGCGAGCTGGTCCCTGCGGCGGTCCTGGTCCTGCCGCTCCATCCAGGCTTTGAGGTCGTCCTCGCACGACTGGACGTTGAGCGTGTCCGTGAAGCACTCCTTCCGTTTCTCGCAGATGGTGTCCGTGTCGCTGAAGCAGCCGGTCAGCAGCGCGCTCACGGTGATGACGAAGGTCAGGGTCAGCGTCCGAGGCATCATGCGAACCATCATGCCCCGTGCGCGTGCCCGGCTTCATCATCGGGATTCAGGTGTGTACGGCGTGTGAAGGTGCGCCGCGCTTCGGGTCAGGGCTTCGGCGGGGACGGGGG
>NZ_VHLB01000156.1:0-12414 GCF_006547365.1 Myxococcus sp. AB056
CAACAACCCTCCCCCTTCCCCCACCACGCCCAACAACCGCACCTGGTGCCGCTCCATCTTCCGAAGGGCCGCCAAAAGGGTATCCGTGGGAAAAACGGTGGCGAAAAGGGAGGACCACATTTCCTTCCAAGCCTGTTTCCGCCGCATTGCCACCTCCTTCGAGTCGTTGCCTACATCTCCCTGCAACAGTCCTGCCGGGCGGGTGCTTGCTCACCAATGAACACGGCATGGCCCCGCGGTCCGGCTTAGACTGGCGACGTGACTCGTCGACAGGTGGCACGGTTGGGTCGGATGGCGGACCTCTTTTCGCGAACGATGGTGCGCGGGAAGGAGGGGCTGCTGACGCTCACCTTCCGCCCGGACGAGCTGTACCGGGTGCCCACGGACGACGGGGCCTCCATTGCCCTGGGCCGCTACCACGCCCGAGGCGAGAAGCGCTTCGCCCAGCCCGTCATCCTCTGCCACGGGTTGGGGGCCAACCGCTTCCACATGGACTTCGACGAGCAGTACAGCCTGGCCCGCTACCTGGCCCGGTCCGGCTTCGAGACGTGGGTGCTGGAGCTGCGAGGCCGGGGGCTGGCGGGCGACTGCCCGGATTTCAACTTCGATGACCAGGCCGAGCATGACGTGCGCACGGCGGTGCGTACCGTCCTGTCCACAGGTGCGAAGGAAGTGCTCTGGGTTGGTCATTCGAAGGGCGGGCTGATGCTCTATGCCCACCTGGCGAAGACGCCGCAGGCGCCCGTGCGGGCGGCCGTCGCCCTGGGCAGTCCCTTCACCTTCGCGGTGCAGCCGGGCCTGCGCACCTTCATCCAGAAGGTGGAGCCGGTGCTGAAGCTGCGGGTCATCCCCACCAGCCGCGTCACCAGCATCGCCCTGTTCGGCGCGCCGCCGGGGCCCATGAGCCGCTACATGATGCTGGCGGAGAACATGGAGACGGAGGTGGTGCGGCGCGCGCTGGCCAACGTGCCCGCCGACATCGCCGGCGGCGTGGGGCGCCAGTTCGCGCGGTGGATCACCACCAACCGCTTCACGTCCTACAACGGCGAGTTCGACTACCGCGAGTCCCTGTCCCGGGTGACCATCCCCTTCCTGCTGCTGGCGGGCAGCAAGGACCTGCTGGCCCCCCCCATGGCGGTGGCGCGCGCCAAGGAGTACCTGGGCGGGCCGGTGAAGGTCCTGGTCGCCGGCAAGGCCCACGGCTTCGGGGCGGACTACGGGCACGCGGACCTGGTCCTGGGCCGCCGGGCCCCGGACGAAATCTTCCCCCTGGTGGAGGCGTTCCTCTCCGCACACGCGACGCAGCCGTAGGCCCGGTGAGGTTGTCCGGCCCTGCCCGGCGTGCTACCGGAACGGGCCTCGCGCCATGACTGACGGCTTGCCAATCTGGAGCCCTCCCCCTCACGAGGCCCCGCGCATGCGCTTTTCTCCCACCCGCGCCTTCCTGGTCCCACTCGCCATCGCCCTGGCCGCGGGGGTGGGCATGCCCGCCTGCACCAAGCCCGTGATGGAGACGCCGGAGGCCCTGGTGGTCGCCAGCGTCAACGGCGAGGTGCTCAGCCGGACGGACTTCGAACAGGAGCTGTGGCGCGAGCTGGCGCTGACGGACATGTCCCAGCGCACCTTGGAGGACGTGGAGCCCTTCAAGCGCGCGCTCCTCGACACGTACATCCACCGGATGCTGCTGCTTCAGGAGGCTCGCAAGCACAACATCACCGTCACCCCGGAAGAGGTGGACCGGGGGGTGCTGCGGCTGTCCGGGGACTATCCGGCGGGCAACTTCAACGAGGTCCTGGCCCAGGGGCAGCTCTCCATGGCGGAGCTGCGCTCGCGGGAAGCAAGCCGGCTGACCATCGAGAAGCTGTTCGCCAGCCACGTCTATTCGCGCGTGGCGGTGACGGAAGAAGAACTGCGGGCCTGGTACGGCGCGCACGAGAAGGACTTCCACGAGCCCGAGCAGGTCCACGCCGCGCAAATCGTGGTGAAGGGCCTGGACGAGGCACGGCGCCTGCAAACCCAGCTCAAGTCCGGCAAGAAGTTCGCGGACCTGGCGCGCAGGTATTCGCTCAGCGCGGACGCCAAGGTGGGGGGCGACCTGGGGTTCTTCCCCCGGGGGCAGATGCCGCCCGCCTTCGACGAGGTGGTATTCAAGCTGGGGGTGGGGCAGGTTTCGGACGTGGTGTCCACCGAGTACGGCTTCCACCTGTTCCGCGTGCTGGAGCGCAAGCCGGCGCGCAAGCGGGAGTTCGTGGAGGTCCGTTCGCTGGTGGAGGCCAAGCTGCTGGAGCAGAAGCGGTCGCAGGCGCAGGAGACGTTCGAACAGGAGCTGCGGCAGAAGGCGCAGGTCCAGGTGAACGAGGCCACGTTGCAGGCCATCCGCGGGCGTCCGGCGCCTCAGCAGGCGACGGCGGAGTGACGACGAAATCGAAGACCGGGGCGGCGGTTGGACGCGCCCGGGGTGGTACGGAAGGATGGCGGGAATGAAGAAGCTGGTGGCGGCAATCGCGGCGGTGGCGCTCCTGGGGAGCAGCGGGGCGGCGCACGCGGAGCTGGTGGACAAGGTGGCCGCGGTGGTGAACCGCGACATCATCGCGCTGTCCGAGGTGCAGCAGCGCGCGGCGCCGGAGATGGCCCGCGTCAACGACCCGGACCCACGCAAGCGCGGCGAGCAGCGGCTGCAGTTGATGAAGACGGCCCTGGACACCCTCATCGGCGAGAAGCTGATGGAGTCCGAAATCGCGCAGCTGGGCATCACCGCCACCGAGGCGGAGGTGGATGAGCTGGTGGCGGACGTGCGCCAGCAGAACAACATCACCGACCCCGCGCAGTTCGAGCAGCTCCTGCTGGGCGAAGGCCTCACCATGGCCACCTACCGGGACATGATGCGCAAGCGCATCCTGCGTGACCGCCTGCTGCGCATGAAGGTGGGCCCCCAGGTGAAGATCACCGAGGAGGACCTCAAGGCCGCGTACACGCAGTACACGCGCATGGAGAGCGGTGACTCGGAGGTCCACGCGCGCCACATCCTGGTGCAGGTGGACGCCAAGGCCACGGCGGAGCAGGTGGAGGCCGCCAAGAAGCGGGCGGAGGCCATCGCCACGGAAGCGCGCCGGCCGGGCATGGACTTCGCCTCGCTGGCCCGCGCCCGCAGCGAAGGCCCCAGCGCCGCGGACGGCGGTGACCTGGGCTGGTTCAAGCGGGGCGTCATGGTTCCAGCCTTCGAGAAGGCCGCGTTCGGCCTCCCCGAGGGCGGCGTCAGTGAGCCGGTGCGCACCAACTTCGGCTGGCACGTGCTGAAGGTGGAGGAGCGCCGCACGGTGGCCGCCGCGTCCTACGAGGAGATGCGCTCCAAGCTGGAGGGCAAGCTGCTCCAGGAGAAGACGGAGAAGTTCCTCGACCAGTACGTGCAGGAACTGCGGCAGAAGGCCAACGTCGACGTGAAGCTGTAACCGCCGTGGGCCTTCCGCTCGTCGGAATCTCCCTGGGGGACGTGTCGGGCATCGGGCCGGAGGTGACGGCTGCGGCCCTGACGAAGTCCTCCGTGCGCAAGGTGCTCGTCCCCGTCATCTTCGGGGACGGGCCCACGCTGGCGCGCTTCCCCGCCTTCCGCCGCTATTCCCGCGTGGAGCCCTCCGCCCTGGGCCGCGTGGAAGGCCCCACCGTGGTGGAGGTGACGCGACTCGCGGAGAAGGACCGCGTGCCCGGAAAGCCCTCGCGCGAGGGTGGCCGCGCGCAGTACGCCTTCGTGACGGCGGCCATCGACGCGATGCGGGCCGGACACGTGGACGCGCTGTGCACCGCGCCCGTGTCGAAGGAGCAGATTTCCCGCGCGGGCATCCCCTTCATGGGTCACACCGAAGTGCTGGCGGAGGCCTTCGGCGTGGACGTGATGATGTTGATGGATGGGCCTCGCGTACGCGTGGCGCTCGCCACCAACCACGTTCCCCTGGCGGACCTGCCGCGCCTGCTCACCGTGGACGGACTGACCGCGCAGCTCAAGCTGCTGTCGCGCAGCCTGGAGCCGGTGGTGGGCCACAAGCCGCGCATCGCCGTGCTGGGGCTCAACCCACACGCGGGCGAAGGTGGGCTCCTGGGACGCGAAGAGGTGGAGGTGATTGGCCCCGCCATCCGCAAGGCCCGCGCGGCCCGGGTGGACGCGCACGGGCCCATCCCCGCGGACGGGCTCTTCGCGAAGCCCGACGCGGTGGGCGCGCGCTACGACGCGGTGCTGGCCATGTACCACGACCAGGGACTCATCCCGGCCAAGGCGCTGGACTTCGAGCGCACGGTGAACGTGACGCTGGGCCTGCCCGTGCCGCGCACGTCTCCCGACCACGGCACGGCCTACGCCATCGCCGGCAAGGGTGAAGCGAGCTGCGTGCCCATGGTGGAAGCGCTGCTCAAGGCCGCCCAGCTCGCGGGGGCCCGTCTTGCACACCCGGCAACCGGCCGACGTGCTCGGCCAGGTCCGCTCCGTCCTTCGCCGGGTCGATGAGCTGAACGTGCGCCCCGGAGCCACTGTCCGGGACCACCAGCACGCTCACGAGGCCCCGGGGACACTCCCCCAGGCAGCCTGACGCCATCACCCGCGTCCGCTCGGCGAGGCCCCGTCCCGCCAGGGCCTCCCGCAGCCGGCGTGGCAGGTCCACGCCACCGGCGCTGGCCTCCAACCGCACGAGGCAGCGGTGGCAGACGTGCAACTCCGTGGGCTCCGGCGGCTCGGTCGCTGGCATTCCAGATGGAAGCATAGAAGCCAGTGGTCCGCGCGCGCCTCAGAAGATGAAGGGGAAGCGGATGGGCTCCTGCATCCGCACCTGATGCACCGGGAACTTCCAGCGGCGCACCACGTCCTCGATGCAGCGCGACAGCGGCGTGGCGCGCAGCGCAGCGGTGTCCATGGACACGTTGAGCGTCTCACCGCTGGGGAGCACCGACCACTGCACCATGAAGCGGCCACCGGCCTCCATTGGCGTGCCCTGCGCGTGTGAGCGCAGGCACGCGGTGATGGCGGGCTGGTTCGTCAGCACCACCTGCTTCACGTCCTCCGGCGTGAGGTGCTCCTTCACGTCCACCGCCGGCGGCACGTAGACGGTGCGCGCGGGCTCCTCCGCCTTCGAGAGCTCGGCGTCTTCCGTGAAGCCCAGCTCGCGCGCGAAGGCCTCATCGAGGTCCGCGTACGGCCCCTTCTCCGACGTGTCCTCCTCCACGGCCTCCACGGCGACATCACCCGGTGAAGTCGCGATGGCGTCCTGGGACGCGCCGCCTTCCGCCCCCGTGTCTCCGAAGTCGAGCTCGACGGGCGCGGGCGGCAGGGCCGCCGCCTCGTCTGGCTTCGCGGGGGCCTTGCGCTGGATGGGCGCGGGGCTCACCACCGCGAGCGACTCCGCCACGGGCGTGCCCGGGTTTCGCGCCGGCCCCGAGGCAGGCCCGGAGGCGCGCAGTCCGTTCGCCGCGTCCTGAAGAAGCGTCGAACCCATGCCCGGCTGCGTGCTGGAGACAGCCACGGACGACGCGGCAGCGAGCGCCGCGTCCGGCGATGAACCGCTCACGACGGCCTGTGTGGACGTGCTCGCTCCAATGGCGTGCCCGGACATCGCGGCGCCAGCGCCAGCCGAGGACAGGCCCGCCCGGGCGTCACCGCTCGTGCCAAGGACAGCGCCGTTCGCCGTGCGCCGGATGGCCTCATCGGCGCTCACCTGCGTCCCCGTGAAGTCACCACGCACGTAGAGTCCCGCGACCAGCATCAGGCCCGCCGCCAGCGCGCCCACGGCCGCCGCGCCCATCAACTCCCCAGGGCGAAGTCCCAGGGCACGGCCTGTCTCGCTCACACTCGCACCGCGCCACCGCGCGGATTCCAGGTGCGCATGCGGCGGCGCATCACCCCACATGGGCGCATCCGGCGCACGCGCCAGCACATTCTCCGCACGCGGCGGCAACAAGGCGCCCAGGGACGTCACCTTCTTCGCTCCAGGCGAAGTGCGCATCCACTCGGGAATCTCCACCGTGGGCTCGGGCAACACGTCCAGCATGTGCGAGGTGGACGACGGCAGGCGCTCCAGCCACTCCGTCTCCTCCTCCGCGAGTGCGAGCAACGCGCGCATGCTCGCGGAAACATCCGTCACGGGCGCAGGGTCTTCCACGGCCGCGTCGTCTTCACACGCCTCGAGAAGCTCACGGTCGAGATACGCGTCGAGGTCTCCCTCGAGCGCCTCGCTCACGCTCACCGTGCCGCGCGGCTCCAACGCACCTGGAGTGCCTTTGCCCTGAGTACGGAACTGCCCTTCAGCTCCGGAAAGAAGCTCGTCCACACGCCCTCCCTCGCCCGCGCTGCACTCACCGGCCCTGACTTCGACTGGGCGTGCAACGTAGGAACCGGTCCTCGTCGCGCCACCCCCCACTGTTCGTCCTAGAACGCTGTGCCCCCTGGAGGCACCGCGCCTGTCCACTGCTTCACCGGGTCAACTCACGGCGGATGGCGCACGCGGCCCCGCAACTTCGCGCTCTGGAAATTCATTCCGCACGCGTGCATGCGCGCTGTACTCACGACAACGCATGTATCGAGCACTCCTGCATCCACCCCGCTGGCCGCCTCTGCGTGCGGCCATGTTTCCACCCGGAGTCAGTCACCCATGAGCACGACTTCCACCGACGACCTCCGCACGCTGACGGAGCTCGAAGGCCGCGTCATGCGCGCCATCCAGACGAAGGACCTGGAGGCCATCAAGTCGCTCACGACCGAGGACTTCATCTATCGCGGCGCGGACGGCGCGGAGATGAACCGTGACGCGTTCATCGTGGGCATCGCCGAAATCCCCGGTGACATCACGTCCATCGAAGCCGAAAAAATGAAGTCTCACGTCTTCGGTGACACGGGCGTACTCGCCGGCATCCAGCGCTCGCAACTGCGCATGACGGACGGCAGCGAAGTCACCGACGCCGTGTACTTCACCGACGTGTGGCAGCGCCGCGACGGGAAGTGGCTCATGGTGTTCGCGCACAGCAGCCCGGCAGCGTCCACCGAGGCTCAGCAGGCGCCCGAAGGCGCACCGCAGCAGCAGTAACCCGGCCCCTCCGTCCCACGAGGACGTTCCGCAACCCACACCCCGATGCGCGGCGTCAGGCGCCGCGCACCCCACATCGCAGCGCCTCCTACGCGGAGCGCGCATCCTGATACACTCCGAGGCAGGGAGGCCGTCATGATGCAGCTCTTGCACGGTGAGCGCCGGTGGCGCCTGCCGGCCCAGGGGGAAGACTGGCTCATCGTACCGTCCGTCGACCTGGAGCGGCTGAAGCACTCGCAGGCACCGGTACCCGACGTGTTCGTCAGCTCCGCCTTGAAGCGCTGGCTGGCCACCTCCGCCGCGCACACGCTGTATGCGATGTACGAAGCGCTCGGAGGCAGCCGCCCGCTGGGGCTGTCCGGCCTGGAGCGCGGCCGGTACGAGCAGCGCCTTCAGCAGCGGCTCACCGAGGCCTTCGTGCATGGGGAGCTGGTGGCGCTCCCCATCGCGCGGCCGGTGCTGCTGCCCACGCCCTGGCCGGAACCACCGCCGCTGACGTCCGAGGAAGCCCCCGTCGAGGAACAGACGTGGCTGGCCATCGAGCTGAAGGACGAGGAGGGCAACCCCATCCCCCACGCGCGCTACCTGGTGACGCTCCCGGATGGGAGCACGCGCGAAGGCACCCTCAACAAGAATGGCTACGCGCGCGTGGACGGCGTGAATCCCGGCCAGTGCCAGGTCACCTTCCCGGAGCTGGACGGGCAGAGCTGGTCATGACGGCCTCGATGTCCGAAGCCTCCTTGGGGATGGCGGCGGTGAGCACCTCGTTGCCATCCGAAGTGACGAGCACGTCGTCCTCGATGCGGATGCCGCGTACGTCCGCGTAGCGCGCCAGTACGTCGCGCTGGAGCCTGTCCTTCGCGCGCGCCATGAGCCGCGCGTCCGACAGGATGGCGGGCACCTGGTACATGCCGGGCTCAATTGTCACCGCCATGCCGGGCTCCAAATCCCGGTCCAACCGCAGCGAGCGGTGACCGAACTCCGGCGAGCGCGTGCGGCCCGGCGCATAGCCCGCCCGGTCCCCCAGGTCCTCCATGTCATGCACGTCCAGCCCCAGCAGGTGGCCCACGCCGTGCGGGAAGAAGAGCGCGGTGACGCCGTCCACCACCAGCTCCTCCGGGTCCCCACGGAGGATGCCCAGCGCCACCAGGCCTCGCGCCATCTCCCGGTGCGCGGCCAGGTGCACGTCGCGGTAGCGCGTCCCCGGCTGGACTGCGTCGATGCTGGCCTTCTGCATACGCAGCACGACGTCGTACAGCTCGCGCTGCGTCGTGCTGAAGCGGCCCGTCACCGGCCACGTGCGCGTCACGTCACAGGCGAAGCCGGCGGGGCTCTCACCACCCACGTCCGCCAGCAGCAGGTCGCCCTCGCGCAGCGTGTGGTCATAGCGCAGGTTGTGCAGCACCTCGCCGTGCACGGTGACGATGGGCTGATACGCCGGCCGCATGTCGCGCGAGACGAACTCCGCCTCCATCGCGGCGCGCACCGCGGCCTCCAGGATGCCCGGCCGCGTGGCGCGCATGCCCGCCAGATGAGCCAGCACTGTGACTTCCGCGGCCTGACGCAGCTGCGCCTGCGCGGCGTCGTCGTGGCGAAGCCGCAGCGCAATCATCGCGTCCGCCAGCGGCACATCCACCGCCGCCAGGTGACCGGGACGCACCTCGCGGCCCAGCAGCGCGGCCACGTCCAGGCACGTCTCCAGGTCCGGCGTGGGCAGCGTCGCCACGTCGCGGCCCTTCAGCGCCGCGGGCAGCTCGGCGCGCGAGCGCACGGTGCAGCCCGTCCGCTCCGCGATTTCAGCGAAGCCGGGCACCGCGCCGTCCCACAGCGCGTCGTCGGGACCGGGCTCGGGCAGGTACAGCGTCCAGCCCTGGCCGTCATACAGGCCCACGCCGTCCGGCGCCGCGAGCCCGAAGAGGTAGAGGAAGTGGCTCGACGCCCGAAACGGGAACTGGTCGGCGGCGTAGTTGCGCGGGCGGGGGCGGCTCGACGCCAGCAGCGCGGCTGCGCCCCCAAGGGCTTTCGCTAGCTGCTCCCGCCGTCGGGTGAGAGCGGAGCGCTCGGAAACGGAAGGGAGCAGCATTCTGGAACCTCGCGTTCAGGCACCCAGCGGGCGCTGGGGCAACAGCTTGAAAAGGAAGGCCAGCAGGTCGTCGAAGTGGCCGCCCTTGCGGAAGACGGCGTCCACCGGCATGTCGATTTTCCCGTCATGACCGGTGACGAAGACGACCTTGGTCTTCGGCATGTGGTGGCGCACCAGCGGAATCAGCCCCGTCCCAAAGCCGTCACCCAGGCTCTGGTCCAACAGCACGGCGTCATACGCGCGAGGCCGGTTCAATAATCCCGCGGCCTCCGAATAGGAGCCAGCGGTGACGACCGCGAAGCCCGCATCCTCCAAAAGCGCGGACAGCGTCATCCGGTTGGAAGGGTCGTCTTCCACGAGCAGCAGGCAACGCCCGAACGTCCAGTTCGTCTCCATCACTTGCTCCCCCGAGTCACGTCATTCCGGTCATGGGCCCCCGCCTCCGGGCCCGTGAATTGGATTTCCACGTAGGTGCCCCCAGAGGGGCCAGCGCCCAGGTCCAGTTGCCAGCCATGCCGCACGGCCGTCCGGTGGACGATGCTCAGCCCCAGCCCGGCATGGTGGGGCCGCGTGGTGAAGAAGGGCTCCAGGGCGCGCGAGTACGCCTCCGCCGCCAGGCCCTCTCCGGTGTCCTCCACACGCAGGCACACGCCGCTTTCGGCGTCCCGCGTGCGCACCGTGAGCGTCCCGCCGCGCGGCATGGCCTCCAGCGCGTTGTCCACGAGGCAGCGCACCAGCAGCGCCAGGTCCTCCACCTCCAGCGGGACGCCGCCCTGCTCCTTCAGGTCGCGCACCACCTCCACCGACGGCGGCACCTGGGCCTCGGCGAGCGCGTGCTCCACGCCATCGCGGGCGCTGCACCGGGGACGCGTGCCACCGGTGGGCGGCGGCGCGCGCTTGGAGAGCACGTCCTCCGCGGACGTCAGCTCTTTTTCGATGAGCTGGAAGAAGGTCTCCACGCGCGGGTCCGCGCTCCAGAGGTCCGTCTTCTTCACCTGCCGCATCAAGTAGAACGAGGCGTTGCGGATGCTGGCCAGCTTGTTGCGCAGGTCGTGCCGCAGGGTGGAGGCCACCACATCCGCCACCGCCGCCCGCTCACGCGCCTGGAGGTCTCTGCCTGCCATGGGTCAAATCCTCGCGCCTTGCAGCCCTTGTTGAGGCCGGCCTCGCACCCTTGCAATCGCCTGCACCAGCTCACGCAACGGTACCGGCTTGGTCATACACACCACCGCGCCCTGCGCCGCCACCCTGCGGAGCATCTCCGGCACCACGTGGCCGGACACCGCGATGATGGCGACGGACAGGTTCGCCGCGCGCACCTTGGACACCAGCTCCGGCCCGCTCATCTCCGGCATCACCAGGTCCAGCACGCAGACGTCGTATTCCCCCGAACGCAACGAGGACAACGCCTCCTCGCCGCTGTACACGGCGCGCGCGCGCAGCCCCACCGTGCTCAGGGCGCGCACCATGCCGCGCGCCACCTGTTCGGTGTCGTCCACCACCAGGACCTGCGGCGCCGCCGCCGCGCGCAGCACCGTGTCCAGCGCGTGCGTCACGTCGAAGGGCTTGGGCAGCACGGTGAAAGCGCCCTCGGCGAGCGCGTCATCCACCAGCTCTTCCGCCGTGAAGGCCGTCATCAGCACCACCGGCATGTCGGGGCGCTCCTGCTTGATGCGGCGCAAGAGCTCCACGCCGTGCAGGCCGGGCATGCGGATGTCCGTGAGCACCACGTCCACGGATTGCTTCTCCAGGAGGCGCAAGGCCTCCTCACCATTGGCCGCCTCGAGGACCGTGTGGCCCTCCAGCTCCAGGTTCGCGGCCAAGGTGATGCGAAGCGACTCCTCGTCGTCGACCAGCAGGATGCGCGCGGGGGCCACTGCGACGTCCTCCATCATGCGGCCTGGGCCGCCGCTGCCGCGGGGAGCTCGATGAGGAACTCACTACCCCGCTCCGCTTCGCTGCGCACAGAGATTGTGCCGCCATGACGTTGCACCATGTTGGCGACAATGGCCAGTCCCAAGCCGGTGCCACGCGTCTTCGTGGTGAAGAGCGGTTCGAAAATCTTGGGCAACACCTCCGGGGGAATCCCCGCGCCGTCATCCATGACCCGGATGCGCCAGGGACTCGTGTCTCCACCTTCCGCTACGACTGAAACCACTCCATTGCGCCCCACGGGCATCGCCTCCACCGCGTTCTGCACCAGATTCACCAGGACCTGACGGAACTGCTCCTTGTCCAGGTGCGGCACCGGCAACGACTCCGGCACGTCATTGACGATTCGCACACCTTCCCGCTGCGGCACCACGCCAATGGCCTCGTCCACCAACGGACGCAGCGGACACGGCTGGAGCGCGGGCGGACGCTCGCGAGCGAAGTCGAGCAGGTCGGAGATGATTTTCGCGCAGGCGTTCAGCTCGCGCTCCATCAGCCCCAGGAACTGGGGGACCCGTGGGTCATCCGCGGCCCCTGCTGGGTCCCTCGTGAGCTTCCGGGAGAGATAGGCGTGGGAGTTGCGCACGGCGGCCAGCGGGTTTCGAAGCTCGTGCCCCACGCTGGCGGCCAGCTGTCCCACCGCGGCCAGCTTCTCCACGCGGATGAGGTGCTCCTGGAAGCCGCTGAGCTCGCGCAGGGCGCGGTCCAGCTCGCGCGCCTTCGCGTGCTCCCGTTCGCGGGCCAGCTCCAGCTCCGCCCGGCGCACCGCCACCTCGCGCAGCTCGCGCAACATGCCCCGGCACGAATACACCAGCACCACGTCGATGAAGGCCACCCAGAAGGCGTGCTCCACGAACCGCCACAGCTCCGGCGGAAGCCCGCCGTAGAGCGAGTGTGACCACAGGGTGCCGCGCATCACGTGGTCCACGACGGTGGTGATGCTTGCGGTGAGCAGCACCCACGGGTCGCGGTACAGCGCCAGGAAGGCCAGCGAGCCGAAGATGTGGAAGTGCGTCTCCACCCGGCCGTCCGTCAGGTAGATGAGCAGCGAGGACCAGAGCGCCTGGCATACGGCCACCACGTGACGCGTGGGCATGGAGCCCGGACGCCAGCGGGCCATCACCATCGGGAAGGCGCTGAGCAGCGTCCCCACCAGCACGGCCGCCTGGAGCTGCGCGCCGCTGCCCCGTGGACCGAACAGCGCGATGACGATGCCCACCGCCCACTGGCCCAGCATCAGCCCCGCGAAGAGCCGGTCCGTGCGGACCCGCACCGCGGACAGGTGCTCGCGGAACAGCCGCGCGGCGCGCTCCTTGAGCGCCATGGGCGGGCTGGGCG
>NZ_VHLB01000157.1:0-11244 GCF_006547365.1 Myxococcus sp. AB056
CCCCGGAGACCCCTCCCGGGCAGACGCCTCCGGCACCGCAGCAGTAGCCTTCACCGCTCCCCTGTCGTAAGAGCCGTCCTGCAATGATGTCCACCCGCTCCTACATCCTTCCGCGCGCCCGCCGCGCGGGCTTCCTCGCCGCGGCGGCGCTGGTGCTGGCCGTCGCGGTGCCGGCCTCCGCCATGCCAGGTGCCGGGAAGACGCCCCGGGCCATCCTGGAGGCACAGCAGGACCTGCCGCCCCCCATCCAAGGTGTGGACGTGCAGGAGCATCTGGGGGAGCTGGTGCCCATGGACACCCGCTTCCTCGACGCCTCCGGGCGCGAGGTGCGCCTGGGCGACGTGGTGCCGAAGGCGCGGCCCACCCTGCTGACGCTCGTCTATTACAACTGTCCCATGCTCTGTAACCTGGTGCTCAACGCCCAGGTGCAGTCCATGAAGGAGCTCGGGCTCGAGCTGGGCAAGGACTACGAAGCCGTCACCGTCAGCATCGACCCTGACGACACGCCCGCCCAGAGCCTGGAGCGGCGGCGGCGGCACCTGCAGTCCATGGGCAAGCCGGAGACGGCCCCCTGGCACTTCCTGACCGGCACGGACGCGGAAATCCGCCGGCTCGCGGACGCCCTGGGCTTCAAGTACACCTACGATGAGAGCACGAAGCAGTACGCCCACGCAGCCGTGGTGCACGTGCTCACGCCGGAAGGCAGCATCTCCCGGTATCTCTACGGGACGACGTTTCCCCCCTCGGACATGAAGCTGGCGTTGCTGGAGGCGGCCAATGGCCGCGTGGGCACCAGCTTCGATCAGATCATCCTGTCCTGCTTCAAGTATGACACCGCCAGTCGGCGGTATGGCTTCTACATCTTCGGGTTCATCCGCCTGGGCGGCATAGCCGTGTTCTGCGCCCTGGCGACGATGCTGATCTACTTCTGGAGGCGCGAGCTGAAGAAAGGCGCGGCGGCATGAGCGAGCTTCTCAACAATATCCTGTTCCTCCCGGAGGCCGCGTCCACGTTCGCGGAGCGAATCGACACGCTGCATCACTTCGTCGTGGGTACGACGATGGTGATGTCGACGGCGGTCGGTCTGGCGGCCCTGTTCTTCTTCTTCCGTTACCGTCGTCGCCTCCCGGCGCAGGCGACGGAGTACATCGTCCCCACCCTGAAGACGGAGTTCCTCTTCGTCTCCGTTCCCCTCGTGTTCTTCCTGGCCTGGTTCGGTATCGGGTTCCGGGACTTCACGTGGGTCACCACGCCGCCCAAGGACTCGATGGATGTCTACGTCATGGGCAAGCAGTGGATGTGGAAGTTCTCCTACCCGGAGGGCCCCAACGGGGTGAACGTGCTGCACGTGCCGGCGAACCGTCCGGTGCGTCTGCTCATCACCTCGCGTGACGTGCTGCACTCCTTCTACGTGCCGGCCTTCCGCATCAAGATGGATGCGCTCCCGGGCCGCTACACGCAGATCTGGTTCGAGGCGACCAAGCCGGGCACGTACCAGGTGCTGTGCACCGAGTACTGCGGCCTGTCGCACTCGAAGATGCTGGCCGAGGTCGTCGTGCTTCCGCAGGAGGAGTACGAGAACTGGATCCAGGAGCAGCGCCGCGGCCGTCTGCAGGACCGTCAGGACGCGCTGGCGGACAACTCCCTGGTGCCGCCGGTGGCGCGCATGGTGGAGCAGGGCCAGGTGCTCGCGGGCACCCAGGGCTGCCTCAAGTGCCACTCGGTGGACGGCTCGCAGCACATCGGCCCCACCTTCCTGGGAATGTATGACCGCGTGGAGCAGCTCGAGGACGGGCAGACCATCCGCGTGGACGAGGCCTATATCACCCAGTCGATGATGGACCCGGGCGCCCACCTGGTGGCGGGCTACCAGAACGTGATGCCGACCTACCAGGGCAAGCTGCAGGGCCCGGAGACGGCCGCCATCGTCGAGTACATCAAGTCGCTTCGCACTCCGAACGTCCGTGAGGGCGCCTCCGAGGGACCCGCCTATGACGCCATCCAGTAGCATTGCAGCCCCGGGCGCCACCCCCGCGCCCGAGGAGCATCACGACCACCACCCGAGCTACCTGGTCGACGGCACCACCATCAAGTCGTGGCTGCTGACGGTCGACCACAAGCGTATCGGGCTCATGTTCCTGTTCTGGGTCCTGCTGTTCTTCCTGGTGGGCGGCATCTTCGCGCTGCTCATCCGGGTGGAGCTGCTGACGCCAGGCCCGACCATCATGGACGCGATGACGTACAACCGTACGTTCACGCTCCATGGCCTGGTCATGATCTTCCTGTTCATGATTCCGGCCATCCCCGCCGTCTTCGGCAACTTCATGTTGCCGCTGATGCTGGGTGCCAAGGACGTGGCCTTCCCCCGGCTGAACCTGCTGTCGCTCTACATCTACCTGGCCGGCGCGGTGTTGGCGCTGTGGGGCATGCTCAACGGCGGCCTGGACACGGGCTGGACGTTCTACACCCCGTACAGCGCGCACACGACGGCCACGGTGGCGCCGGTGCTGTTCGGCGCGTTCATCATCGGGTTCAGCTCCATCGTCACGGGCATCAACTTCATCGTGACGTGCCACACCATGCGCGCGCCGGGCATCACCTGGTTCAAGATGCCGCTGTTCGTGTGGGCCATCTACGCCACCAGCGCCATCCAGGTGCTGGCCACGCCGGTCATCGGCCTGCTGCTGGTCCTGGTGACGGTGGAGAACCTGTTCGGGTTCGGCATGTTCGACCCGGCGCGCGGCGGCGACCCGGTGCTCTTCCAGCACCTGTTCTGGTTCTACAGCCACCCGGCCGTGTACATCATGGTGCTGCCGTCCTTCGGCGTGATGAGCGAGATCGTCGCGACCTACAGCCGCAAGAACATCTTCGGCTACCGCGCGGTGGCGTACTCCAGCCTGGGCATCGCCTTCGTGGGCTTCTTCGCCTGGGGCCACCACATGTTCGTGTCCGGCCAGTCCACCTTCGCGGGCGGCCTGTTCGGCGTGCTGACCATGCTGGTGGGTGTGTTCACCGCCATCAAGGTCTTCAACTGGGTGGGCACCGTCTACAAGGGCGCGGTCGAGTTCAAGACGCCCTTCGCCTACTTCTGCGGCTTCCTGTTCTTCACCGTGTTCGGTGGCATGACGGGCATCGCGCTGGGCACGGTGTCGCTGGACGTCCCCTGGCACGACACCTACTTCGTGGTGGCGCACTTCCACTTCATCATGGTGGGCGCGACCATCATGGCCTTCCTGGCCGCCCTCCACTACTGGTTCCCGAAGATGTTCGGGCGCACGTACCACGAGGGTTGGGGTCTGGTGTCCGCGGCGCTCATCATCCTGGGCTTCAACGCCACGTTCATTCCCCAGTTCCTGCTGGGCAACAACGGCATGCCGCGCCGCTACTACGAGTACCCGGAGCGCTTCCAGGCGCTGAACGTGGCCTCCACGGCCGGCGCGACGCTGCTGGCGTTCGGGTTCATCATCATCGCCATGTACCTGACGTACGCCCTCATCTACGGCAAGGCGTCCGGCAAGAACCCGTGGCGCAGCAAGGGCTACGAGTGGCTGTCCGAGTCTCCGCCGCCGACCCACAACTTCGTGGGGCCGCAGCCGGTGTTCCCGGAGGAGCCCCACTTCTACGTGGACCCCAAGAAGGCCGAGGTGCCCGATGCAGTCTAGTTCTCACGCCGCCGGGGGCGCCGCCCTGCCCGTCCCCCGGCTCGCCGGCCACTTCGCCTCGCTCGAGGTGCAGAACCACGCCGCGCGCCTGGGCATGTGGCTGTTCCTGGCGACGGAAATCCTGCTCTTCGCCGGCCTCTTCATCTGCTACGGCATCTACCGCTTCCTCTTCCCGGAGGCGTGGGCCGCCGCCAGCCGCAGCCTGGACCTGACGCTGGGCACCATCAATACGGTGGTGCTCATCACCTCCTCGCTCACCGCGGCGCTCGCGGTGCACTACGCGAAGGAGGGGAAGAACAAGATGGTCGCGGTGCAGATTGGCCTCACCCTGGTGATGGCCGTCGGCTTCCTCGTCATCAAGTACTTCGAGTACCACCACAAGTTCGAGATTGGCACGCTGCCGGGCCGCTTCTACTCGTACGAGGGCATCCAGCTTCCGGGCGTGCCCCTGTACTTCACGGTCTACTTCTGCGCGACGGCCCTGCACGGCATCCACGTCGTCATCGGCATGATCGTGCTGGCCTTCTCCATGGTCCGCGCGCTGAAGAAGGCCGACTTCGGGCCGAACAACTTCACCATGGTCGAGCTGGGCAGCATGTACTGGCACCTCGTCGACTTGGTGTGGATCTTCCTCTTCCCGATGCTGTACCTCGTTTGAAGGGTTCCTCCACCATGGGCATTGCCAACGAATCCCGGCAAGAAGAACAGAACATGCGTGAGGAGCACCACGGAGCGGGCCGTTACTGGCTCATCTGGGGCCTGCTGCTCGTGCTGACGGTCGTCACGGTCGTCACCGGCCGCATCCACATCCCCACCTGGGGCCTGGTGCTGGCGCTCGTCATCGCCTCCACCAAGGGCACGCTGGTGCTGCTCTACTTCATGCACCTGGCTGACCACCGCGGCGCCAACCGACTGGTATTTGCTGTCTCCATCATCTTCGTGGTGCTGATGCTCGCCATTCCGATGGTGGACCTGGGCACCCGCTTCCGCGGCGCCACGCCTCCGGGTTCGACGTACAGCGACCTGCAGGCGATCGACATCGGCGCGGACGCCGAGGAAGGCCGCTACGGCGGCGGCATCCGCAAGCAAGGGAAGACGGGCGAGGAGTCCGGCGCTCCCAAGCAGTAAGGCGGTTGGGGCGGCCACCGCCCCACTCCACCCACACGCGGCGCCGAGGGACATCCCCGGCGCCGCGTTGCTTTTGCGGGCTACAGCATCACTTCGAAGTTCAGCGCCAGCGCGGTGTCCGTGGACACCTTGCCCGGAGGCGGCGCGCTGTCGTGCTTCACCAGGAAGCTGGTGCCCAGCGACAGCTGCTTGGTGAGCCCCACGGACAGCTGCGTCTGGCTGTTGAAGAGCATGCGCGAGTCGCCGATGACGCTCACCAGCACCTCCACGTCCTCCTTGAAGGTGACGTTCTGCGCCAGGCCGTAGCGGAACACGGCGCCGAAGCGCGGGCCGCCCAGGTCGACATCCGGCAGGTTCATCCGCGTGGGGTAGTACTGGAAGCGCGTCTCGTTGGCGTAGCGGAAGGCGGCATCCGTGCGGAGGTAGGACTCGCGGCCCTTCTCCTTCTTCTCGTCCCACCACAGCACGCCCAGACCGCCTTCGCCGAAGGTGCGCGACTCCACGCTCTTCACGTGGTCCGTCTCCGCGCCCGCCAGCAGGTAGCCGCTGATGACGTCGGTGAAGCGCCGGTCGCCGCGCAGCTCCAGGCCCGCGTTGAACGCCACCACCTGGGACGCAGCCTCCTCGCCCGTCACCTCGGGCGGACGGCTGCGGCCATAGGAGCCGTAGGACTTGATGGCGTAGATCCAGTGTTCCGTCGTGCGCTGGGCGCTGGCCAGGCCGCTCACCGTCAGGGTGGAGGCGTTACCCGTCAGCGAGATGAGGCCCAGGCCGACGGTGACGTCCCATTCCCCCTGCTTCTTGTCGGTGGCGGGAGCAGCCTCGGGCGCGGGGGCCGGTGGCGGAACGGTGGCGGCGGCGGCGCGCTCGGCGGCCTCGGCGGCACGGGCGCTGGCCTCGGCGGCGCGCTCAGCCGCGACGGCGGCGCGCTCGGCGGCGATGGCGGCGCGCTCCTCCACACTGAGGGGCGCGGCGGGCGCGGTCTCCGCGGTGGGCGCCGGCGGCGTGGAGGAAGCGGGCGCAGGCGTCTGGGCCTGCAGGGACGTGGCAATCAAGAAGGCAGCGGAAAGCATCGGGTCTCCAGGTCAACGACGCCGGCAAAAGCCTGAGTCCGGGTGTGGAAGTCCTGTGTTCCCCCCCGATGCCGACGCAGCACCCTTCCTGCTTCAAAGGCCCGCCGCGCTTCAATGGCTTAATGGTCGAATTCGGACACGCCCCGCAGCCACCGCACCGGGTGGGTCCGTTCACACCGCCTTCCAGGCCGCTGTTGAAAGAAAAAGGCCCATGTCCCTGCGCCCCGCTCCGCTCCTGCTGTTCTGCGCCCTGCTCGTCCCCGCCGCGGCCTCCGCCCAGCGCGTCAGCGTCCCAGTGGACGTGGGGGTGGGGCCCGCGGCCTTCGCCTTCTTCGGGCCCGTGTTCGACGACCAGCCCATCCACACCGGGCTGAAGCTCTCCGTGGAGGCGGTGCTGGACAAGGAGTGGCTGAAGAAGAACCAGCGTCGCGTGCCCCAGCGCTACCGCAAGTACGCCAAGAGCCTGGATGAGGTCCGCATCTCCCCGTCCATCCTCATCCCGGACGCGCTCATCATCTCCCCCAAGCTGCGCAATACCGGCATGTACGGCGCCACCTGGAAGCCGCTGTCGCTGGGGGTGCCGCTGACGTCCAGCCCGGCGCGGCTGTCGCTCGGCGCGGGGCTGCTGCTGACGTACGTCTACATGCACTCGGACACGCTGCCCAACACGCACTTCCTGCGGCCCGGCGCGGAGGTGGGCATCGACCTGGAGCTCCAGCTCTCCAAGAGCTTCCTGCTAGGCGTGGGCTGGGAGTCCGCGTTCTACGTCCCGCAGGAGTTGGGGGGCCTGGGCCTGCCCGAGCGCCTGCGCGATGGCATCTTCCACGTGGGACAGGCCTACCTTCAGCTCCACTTCCGGTTCCCCTACACCGTGCGCTTGTAAGGCGGAAGGCAGGCAGGCCTCACGGGCCCTCCAGGGCTGCTGCGAAGCGTCGCGCGCGCGACTACCCTGCCCCGCCATGCATCTGGTCGTCGCCAACGAAGCACAGAAGGCGGAGAGAGACCGCCACACCTATACCGCCTGGGGGTCGCCCCTCACCGTCGAGCAGTTCCTCGAGCGGGAGCAGCGGCTGCGCGTCCATCCCTGGAGCCGGGACACCATGCGCACCTGGCTGCTCTGCGATGACGCCGGCCGCGTGCTCACCTCATGCGAGACGTTCCGCACGCCCAGCTACCTGCGCGGCCCCGACTGTCAGACGACGCGCGGCGACAGCTTCGTCATCGCCAGCGTCTACACCGAGCCGGCCCTGCGCGGACACGGACATGCCACGCGGCTGATGGACCAGGTGGCCGCGGAGCTGGAGCGCACGGAGCCGGACGCCCAGGCCGCCGTGCTCTATTCCGACGTGGGCGCCCGCATCTACCGGCGCTCCGGCTACCAGGAGGTCCCCGCCTGGGACTGGCACCTGCCGGTGGGCAATGGGCCCGTGATTCACAAGGTGGACACGCTGCTGGAAGACGCGGACGTGCCCTCGGCGCTCGAGCGGATGCGGCGGCCGGAGGTGCCCTTCTACCTGTGGCCGGACGCCACGCAGGTGGACTGGCACCTGGAGCGCGAGCGCATCTACGCGGAGCTGCTGCGCCGCCCCCGGCCCCGGGCCTGCGGCGCGGTGGTGGGCGCGTCCACGGCGCTGTGGGCGATGATGGCCCGCCAGGGAGAGCTGGTGGTGCTGATGCTGGACGCGCGCTCCGAGGACGATGCCGCCGCGCTGCTGGAGGCCGCGGGGGCCCAGGCCCACAAGGCCGGGCTGTCCAAGGTGGTGCTGTGGGAGGAGCCGGGCACCATGCCGTGGGTGGCCCGGCTCCCCGAAGCCAGCCGCGAGGCCCGGGATGGCTCGCTGCCCATGGTGCGGCCCCTGTGCGAGGGCCTGCCCACCGCCGCGGACATCCCCTTCGCTCGCGCGCTGTGGGCGTGAGCGTGCGGCTAGGATGCGCGCATGGCCCGCAGAACCCGCATCATCGAGGGCACGTGGAACTGCACCTCGTGTGACACGAAGTCGATTCGCGCCCGGCACAAGCGCCGCCCCCAGTGCAACAACCCGCGCGAGCTGACGGGCAAGGAGTCGGAGTTCGACTTCGGCGGCGTGGACGCGGCCAGCGGGAAGTCGCTGCGCGAGGGCGTCACCGACGCGGCGGCGTTGGAGTTGGCCAAGGCGGGAGAGGACTGGTTCTGCGCCTTCTGCGGCGCGGCCACGCGGGGGGACACGACGCGCTGCAAGCACTGCGGCGCCGAGCGCACCGACGACGCGAAGGCGGCTCCACGCCAGGCGTTCGACGCCCCCCTACCACCACCCCCGCCGCAGTCGCGTCCCGCGAAGCGCAAGGCGCCAATGCTCCTGGCGCTGGGCTCGCTGCTCCTCTGCTGCCTCGGCTCCAGTGTCTTCGGTCTGTGGGCAGGCAAGGCGCATGAGTTTCCCGGCGAGGTGACGGGCACGGCCTGGAAGCGCACCGTGATTCAGGAGCGCTTCACCCGGGTGACGAAGCGGGGCTGGCGCAACGAGCTGCGCTCCGTCACGCCCCGCATGCCCGTCAACGGCACCGGCGAGGTGGCGGGCGTGGCCGACATCCGCGACTGCGTGTCCGTCCAGCGAGGCACCCGCCGCGTCCCCGACGGCACGGAGCGGGTGTGCCGGACGAAGTCGCGCAAGGTGGCCTGCGGCACGGAGGAGAAGTGCCGCCGCAAGGACATGGGCAACGGCTTCATGGAGGAGGTGTGCGAGGACGTGACGAAGTACTGCCGCGAGTCCTATGAGGACTGCCAGAACGAGACGCGCTACCGCCGGGAGCCCGTGTATGCGGACCAGTGCACCTACGACACCCATGAGTGGAAGCCGCTGACGCGCAGGGAGGCGTCCGGCACCAACGATGCGCCGCGCTGGCCCGAACTGGCCGTGGGCGCCGCGGACCGGCTGCGCCGCGAGGAGACGTACACGGTGCGGCTGCGCTACGAGGATGACGGCGCCCATGAGCACGTGCTGGAGCCGGAGGACGAACGGACGTTCCTCGTCTGGAAGAAGGGCCAGGGCGCGCGCCTCACCGTGACGAACCTGGGCACGGTGGAAAAGGTGGTGCCCCTATGAGTGGCCCCCCCTCCAAGCCCGTGGAGTGCACGCGCTGCGGCGCCTGCTGCGTGGCGCCGGACATCGCCGCGCTGGACAAGCCGCTGGGCCTGCGCTGCCCACACCTTCAAGAGGACAACCTCTGCGGCGTCTACGAGGAGCGGCCCGCCATCTGCCGCGACTACCAGGCGGATGAAGTCTGCACCCTCATCGAGGCCCCCACGCTGGAGGAGCGCGTGGAGAAGTACCTGGGCCTCTTCGGGCTCCAGGCGGAGGCCCGCGCCTTGCGCGAGCAGGGATGCGCGTCCATGCGCATGGCCCGCCGATTGGCCACCCTGCGCCGCCCTGACGACGCCAAGGACTAGGCGCCTGGCGGCAAGAGCGCTTGTCGTCCCCGCGCACGGGCGTTATCCCCCGGCCGTGCGATTCCAGCCCACCCAACCCTTCGTGCCCGCGCCCGGCCTGGCCAACGAGCATGCGCAGACCATCTACGCCTCGCTCGTGCGCCCCACCGGCACGCCCGCGCTGCGACGCGAGCGCATGGAGTTGCCAGACGGCGACTTCGTCGACCTGGACACCTTCGACGGCGCGGCGGGCGCGCCGCATGTCGTGGCGCTGCACGGCCTGGAGGGCTCGTCCCGCGCGGGCTACGTCACCGCCATCCTGCGCGGTGCTCAGACGCGCGGCTGGGGCGCCACCGCGCTCAACTTCCGTTCATGCAGCGGCGAGCCCAACCGGCTGGCGCGCTCGTACCACTCGGGCGACATCGACGACGCGCTCCGGGTGCTGAACGAGACGCGCGCCCGCGTCACCGGCCCGCTGTTCGCGGTGGGCTTCTCCCTGGGCGCCAACGTGCTGTGCCGGCTGCTGGAGACGCTGGGCGACGACGCGCCCGTGGAGGCCGCCGCGTCCGTCAGCGCGCCGTATGACTTGAGCGCCTGCTGTCGCAAGCTCGACGCGGGAGGCCCCTTCCACCGGCTGTACCGCGAGCGCTTCCTGCGGACGCTGAAGCAGAAGGCCCGCGAAAAGCTGCGTCACTTTCCGGGGGCCTTCGACGGCCGGGCCATGGAGGCGGCGCGCACCATCCGCGCCTTCGACGACGCCGTCACCTCCGCGCTGCACGGCTTCCGCGACGCCGCCCACTACTACGCGGAGTCCTCCGCCGGCCCCCGGCTGCACGCCATCCGCCGGCCCACGCTGCTGCTGAGCGCCGCGGACGACCCGATGCTGGAGACGCCCGTCATCCCGCCCGCCGCCGCCGCGAATCCCCACCTGAGCGTCGTGGTGACGGAGCACGGTGGACACGTCGGCTTCGTCGGCGGCCAGGTACACCGGCCCCACTTCTGGGCGGAGGCGCAGGTGCTGGCCTTCTTCGACGCGGTGCTGTCCCAGCCGCGCGCGGACTGAGGCAGCGGCCTCGGCTCAGCCAAAGGACAACAGGATGCCGAGCTTCGCGGTGGGCTCGATGTTGCTCAGGCTCCAGCCGTGGAAGTTCGCGGGTTCCAGCGCGTCGCGGAACTGCTCGTCCACGCCGACGATGCCCGGGCTGTAGAGGCGCATGATGCTGAAGCCGCCGCGCACGAAGAAGGTCAGCCGCTTCGGGGCCTGCCATTCGAAGCCCAGCAGGGCGCTCGCGTAGGAGTAGCCCACGCGCTCCAGCGAATGGATGGGCATCTGCGTGCGGTCCACGATGCGCCGCTCCAGGCCTTCACCATTCGCGGGCCGCGCATGGCCGGCCTCCAGCGTCAGCGCGGGCGTCAGGCGCCCCTTCAAGGGCAGCAGCGTGAGCCCCACGCGCGCTCCGGGACGGACACCATTGTGCGTGCCGCCCACGTGGAGCCGGAGCATTCGCGTGGGCCGGAAGGAGAGTGACAGGCCCGCGCCCTCGGGTGCGCTGGCGTCCAGCATCAATCCGAAGGGGGCCAGCCGCTCCGGGTCCTGGGTCCGCCGCTGGAGCCCCGAAGCTTGCGCTGTCTGTGCCGTCAGCAGCACCCCGACCACCGCCAGCGCGGATACCACCCCCATGCCCTGCCTCCCGTGACGCATGCCCCGTCCCGCCCGTCCTCCTACCCCGCAGCCATGACCGGCCTCTCGGGTGATGCTACTGCACACTCGCCCCCCTGCATCCGCGCCCATGGAGTCCCCTGCCTGCCCGCCTGGTCAGCGCAGGGCGGGAGCCTTGCTCCACCCGCCGCGACTGGACCGCGAGCCCGGGAGAAGACGCGACGGGCTCCGGGAGGCCCCACCTCACCGGAACCCGCGCCCCTTTTCGCCATGCCGTCGAGTCCCCGCGGCGCTCCGCCCCCACGAAGCACCGCGGCC
>NZ_VHLB01000158.1:0-11156 GCF_006547365.1 Myxococcus sp. AB056
ACCATCCGCTTCACCATCTGCAACTTGAATGCAGCCGTATACGACACCGCGTCCTGCCTGCTCTCGCCCCCAAGGCGTCATCGGCTCGGCATCTCGGCCGAGGCGACAACTTCCCTGACACAGGGGGAGACAACAGGCTCAGCCGGACACAGCGGCCGTGAGTACAACTCCAGCACGTCCTCCATGCGTTCGATGTGGTGGGCATCCAGTTCGGGCACGCACCACATTTTTTTCCCGCCAAGGCTTCAAATCATGGCGCAAGAGCAGCTCGCGCACGGTCTCCCGCCCTACCTTCGCAACCAAGCCCCTGCGCACCGCCTCCTGGGCAATGAGGCGCACCGTCCAGCGGGCGCGGCCCTCTGGCGGCGGCGAGCACACCATGGCCACTACCCCGCTGGCCTGCGTCTCCGTTAGAAGTCGCGCCGCCCCGGGCCGTGGCCTCTCATGCAGCGCCGCTCCCAGCCCCTCTTCCAGGTAGCGGCGGCGTACGGTGCGCACCGTGGTTTGCGTGACGCCTACTGCCTCGGCCACCCCCACCACCGTCCAGCCCTCGGAAAGCAACTGCAGCGCCCGCGCTCGCCTCAACACACGCACCGACTCGCGCCCGCGGTGTGTCAGCGCCTCCAGCGCTGCCCTGTCCGCCTGCTTCAGCTTCAGCCTTTGATTCCGTGCGTGCGTCCTCATGCATCGGGAACACGCACGGACCGCTCGTTAATCTCCTCCTGGTCAGAGGCCTAAGCTTGCCCAACAAAACCCGGAGAGACTCAAACCGCGTATACGCCAATGGAGGGCCAGGGCCCTCGGCCCTCTGATTCCGCTTTGGCTCACGGCAACCGGCCCGTTCTTCGACGTTCTGCTCTGGGGGGCTGCATGCGAATCGCGCCCCGGGTGCTGGCGGGCAGCACCCGGGCGGCGGAGCCGATCCGCACGCCCGAGTCGATGGCGGAGCGCTTGTGGAACCCGAGCCGGAGCACCTCGCCGGCAGGGTCTCCAGTGCCGCTCTTTTCAGCTCTTCTTCTGGCTCACGCCCCAGCAGTCGAGGACGTACGAGAAGACCAGCGGCGCCACGATCGTCGCATCGGACTCGATCACGAAGCGGGGCGTGTCGACGTCGACCTTGTGCCAGGTGATCTTCTCGTTGGGTGGTGCGCCGCTGTAGGAGCCGAACGAGGGCGTGCTGTCGGAGATCTGGCAGAAGTAGGACCAGTAGGGGACCTCCTCCTCCAAATCGAGGCGCAGCATCGGCACCACGCAAATCGGGAAGTCGCCGGCGATCCCCCCGCCGATCTGGAAGAAGCCGACCTTCGCGGACGAGGAGGTCTCCCGGTACCAGTCGGCGAGGGCCGCCATGTACTCGGCGCCGCCGCGGATTGGACTCCAGTTTTCCAGCGCCTTGCGCATCACGCTGGCGACGAACACGTTGCCCAGCGTGGAGTCCTCCCATCCCGGTACGAAGATCGGAAGGCGCTTCTCCGCAGCCGCCAGGAGCCACGAATGACGAGGATCCACCTGGTACGAGCCAGCCAGCGCGCCGGAGAGGAGCAGCTCGTAGAGGTACTCGTGGGGAAAGTGGCGGCGCCCGTCCCGCTCCGCCCTCTGCCAGAGCTCGAGGAGGGGGCGTTCCACCTTGCGCATCGCCTCCTCTTCCGGGATGCAGGTATCTGCCACGCGATTGAGACCCTTATCGCGCAACTCGGCCTCCTGCTCCGCCGTGAGGCTGCGGGGATCGGGCACCCGCACGTAGTGCTCCTGGGCCACCAGGTTGAAGACGTCTTCCTCCAGATTCGCGCCCGTGGTCGTGATCGCGTGGACCTTGTCGCGGCGGATCATCTCGGCGAGCGAGATCCCCAGCTCCGCCGTACTCATGGCACCGGCGAGCGTCACCATCATCTTGCCACCGTCATCGGCGTGCGCCGCCCAGGCGTCCGCTGCATCCACGAGGGTCCGGGCGTTGAAGTGCCGGAAGTGGTGCCGCAGCACGCTTCGAACGGAAATGGTCATGTCATGTCCTCGAATGGAGAAGACGCCCGCACCGCCCCCAAGGAGACGGCACGGACGAACGAAGTGAAGGGAACGCCGCGCCTTGCAGCACGAGCGAGCCCGCCAGCTTTTCCGAACATTCGGATGGAGCACCGGCAGCGGAGGCGACAATCACGCGCCACACCGTCTGGAATCGGTAGGATTTCGCGTATCAAACGAACACCCATGGTGCAAGCCTGCCCTGCGGCCCATGCCAGGTTGTGGCGTGATGCAGGGGCTCCTCGCTTGAAAAGGCCGAGAAACCCGAAGCTGGAGCAGTGTCGGCACGACGGCCAGCCCTTCGCCGCGTCACCTCTCTGACCGGGAGCACAGACGAGCCGCGGCGCTTGAGGACCACGGAATCGGCTCTCCGAATCCCTTTGATGCGGCGCGGTACGTCGCCTGGCTCTCGCACCAAGCCACCCTCATGCCGGAGGGACTCGCGTTCGCGCTTCTCGACGATGCGTTCGCCGGTCAACTCGGGGTGAGCGCGAGGCCGGACGTCAGCGGATACGCGCGCCCTCTACGACCTCGTGGCATCGCAGCGGGGGCGTGGCCTCAGTGCACAGTTATTTCACGAGGCCTGGAGGTTTCACGCCCCCAGGGAGTCCGGCACGACAGGGCACGGTGAACTCTTACGTGGACTGGGCAGAGCTGCGGAGGAGGACGTCCGATGTTGACGTGTTCGCCTGCGTGAGATGTGGAGGCAGGCTTAAGGGTCTTGGCGTACGTGAAGGGGCCCCCCGGGGGGCGGGCGATTCTGGAGCACCGGGGCTTGCCCACGGCCTGTGCGAGGTTGGCCCCGGCACCGAGGGCCACCCCAGGCCGCGTGGTGTTGAGGCGCAAGACAGCCAACAGGCCCAGGCCCCTGCCACGCACCTCATGGGAGCGCGGCTTGGGCAGGCGTGTACCCCAAGGGGGTTCAAGCGGTCTGTCCATCGGACGGGAGCATCGCTCGGGCGGCCCCGTCAGCGGCCCTCCTCGGCCCCTCCGCTCCAGCCCTCACCCTCAACTGGGCCTCTATCCCGCCTATACGTCCCGGAAGAGGCACTGGGCATGGCGCTGGAGCGCATCGCCGAGCTTGAGGGGCGGTTGAGCACGGTGACCCATGCCCTGGACAAGTACGAACGCCACGAGCGCGGCTGCCGCTTCTCGCGCACCAACGGGCATTGCCGCTGCACCTGCCAGTTGCACGACCGCATCCTCGACGGAGGGCTGAAGCCGTGATGTCAGAGTTGGCTGGTCACGATGGCGATGCGACACACGTTGCACCTGAACTGAGGGGATGGCGGATGCCCGCCCAGCGTCATGAGTCCGAAGTCGGGAACCACCGGCTTCTCCTTCCCGCACTCCGGGCACTTGAGCAGCACCTTCGTCCAGTCGGTCCTTTCGGCGCTGTCGTTGTTGTCGGCCATGGCTGTGTTCCCCCGTGCTCGTGGGCGCTCCAGCCCACGGCCACATTCTACCGGAGCCTTCCGTGACGTGCCTGCGCGACGCGGACATCCGCCAGCCCCTGGCCCAACTCGCCGCGGGCACGTATCCCGGCGCCCGGGTGCTCCACGAGGTGGGGCTGGAGTACGGGCTGGTGCGGGTGGACGTGGCCACCATCGGCCCCGAGTGCCGCCACGCCTGGGAGGTCAAGGCGGACGCGGACACGCTGCGCCGCCTGCCGGTCCAGGAGTTGTCCTACAGCGCGGTGTTCGACCGCTGCACCCTCGTCGCAGGTGAGCGACACCTGGAGCGCGGCCGCGTGCTGGTACCGTCCTGATGGGGCGTGGTGCTGGCCCGCGCCGAGGGCGGCGGTGTCGTCCTCGAGCAGGTGCGCCCGGCGCGGGACAACCCGAGCCCGAGCCCAGGCGCTACCGCGCGCCTGCTGTGGCGCCCAGAGATGCTGGCTCTGCTGGAGTCCGCTGGCGCGGCGCGAGGCGTCCGCTCCGCCAGCAAGTGGCGCCTCCTGCCCCGTCTGCTTGAGGTGCTGCCCCCGGCGGAGCTGCGCGCCCGGGTGCGTCAGGTTGTGTCCGCGCGCCGAGGTGCGCCTCGTGCTGCCGTACCCGCTCAGCGCCAACGACGACTGGCGCCCCGGCCAAGGGCCGCGGGCTGGTGCCGTCCGACAAGGCCATGGCGTACAAGGCCCGCGTCGCGCAGGTGGCAGCACTGGCCCGCATCCAGCCCCTGCACGGGCCCGTCCGTCTCGTGCTGACGGTGTTCCGCCCGCGGAGGAGGCAGCCGCCCACGCCGCAGCCCGGGCGGAGAGAGCGCGCAAGGCACGGGAGACGCGGAACCGGAACCAGGCAGAGAAGAAGCTGGCCCAGGCGCTGGAGCGTCGCCCGCTCCCCCCTCGCTGCGCGGGCCACCTCTGCCAGTTATCGCAGCACCAACCCGAGGAAGACGTGATGCGCTACTACCTGGACACCGAATTCAACGGCTTCGGCGGCGAGCTGATGTCCCTCGCCCTCGTGCCATCCGACCCCGCCCTGGAGTCGTTCTACGTCGCGGTCGAATGGGTGGGGCCGACCGACCCATGGGTGGAGACGCACGTCGTCCCGTACCTCGGCAGCGCCATCGTATCGCGAGAGCTCCCTCAAGCAGGTGCGGAGGAGGTGCGCGCGGGGCTTGAGGCAGCGGCCAGAAAGGAGCGGAGTCAGCGGCCCTCCTCGGCCCCTCCGCTCCAGCCCTCACCCTCAACTGCGCCTCTATCCCGCCTATACGTGAGAAACCCTCCACAGGCGTGAAGCGCATTGTGCGAATACGCGAATCGCACGGTGGATTTGAGCATTGCGACTTCCAACAAAAGGTAAATTCACCACAATTATTTACAGCACAGAGGGAGCAATGTTCTCGTGAGCATACCCGTGACCCCTACCCGTCCGGGCATGAGGAGCTCCCATGCGCGGTTTCTTGCAATCCATCACATTGGTTGCTGTCTTCCTTGTAGGCCTGTTCACGAGCCGCCCCGCCGCCGCACATGATTCGCTCCGCAAGCGGATCGACACCTTCGTCCGCGCGGAGCAGAAACGACAGAATGTGCCCGGCCTCGCCGTGGGCGTCGTGAGCCACGGAAGGGTCGTGCTGGCAAAGGGGTATGGCTTTTCCAATCTGGAGCATCGAGTTCCTGTCAGCAAGGACACCCTCTTCCAATCTGGCTCCCTGGGCAAGCAATTCACCGCAATGGCGGTGATGCACCAGGTGGAGGCGGGCAGGATTTCGCTCTCCGACAGCATCACGAAGTTCTTCCCCGACGCGCCCGCCAAGTGGCACCCCATCACAGTGCGCCACCTGCTGACGCACACCTCCGGCATCCAGGACCTCGAGGGGCTGCTCGACGAGCGCAAGGACTACACGGACGAGGAATTCACGCGCTTCATCTACGAGTTGCCCTTGGAATTTCCCGCCGGTCTGCGGTGGAACTACAGCAACTCCGGCTACGTCCTCCTGGGCATCATCGTGAACCGCGTCGCGGGCACCAACTACACCAACGTCCTCGGTGAGCACGTCTTCCGGCCCGCCGGAATGAAGACGGCGCGCGGAATCAGCGAGGCGGACATCATTCCCAACCGCTCGGCCGGCTACCGCGTGGTCCGCGGCGAGGTGAAGAACCAGGAATGGGTTTCGCCTTCCCTCAACACCACCGGGGACGGTGCGCTCTATTTCTCCGTGAAGGACATGCTGGCCTGGGATACCGCCGTGGCGCAGCGCTCCATCCTGAGCCCGAAGAGCTGGCAGGAAATCCTGTCCCCCGTGAAGCTCAACAGCGGAGCCACCCAGCCCTATGGCTTTGGATGGGAAATCCTCGAGCGCAATGGCAAGCCCCTGCACCAGCATACCGGTGGGTGGCAGGGCTTCCGGACCACCTACTCCCGCTTCATCGGAGACTCTCTCTCCATCGTCGTGCTGGCCAACTCGAGTGGGGCAAACCCCATGACCTTCGTGGAAGGTATTGCTGCCATCGTCAACCCCGCGCTCGCCGTGCCCCCGCTGACGCCCATCCCGGACCTCGAGCCGCAGGTCACCGCCCGGCTCACCACGCTGCTCGAGCAGGCACGGGCCGGGACGATGGAGCCAGTCGAGTTCGCGTACGCCCCCTGGTGGTTCTGGGGCCAGGCCGTGCCGTTCTATCAGCAACTGCTGCAAAGCCTGGCGCCGGCGGGGCCGCTCGTCCTGGTCAAGCGGGAAGTGGTGGGTGACGACCGCCTCTACACGTACCTGGTGCAGTTCGGGCCCAAGACCATCCGCTACAGAGTGTCGCTCATCCCGGATGGCCGGGTGTCCGCCTTCCGCCTGAACGAGCACATCCCCTAAGGCCTCGGACTACGACCTCGGACTGTACGACGACGACTCCCTTGACGCCGTCGCCCAGGCCCACCTCCGCCGCCTCGCCGTGGAGTTCGCTGCCTCCGCGAGGATACCCACCTTGCGGAGGGCCCGGGTGGGAGTGAGCGACAGCACCCACAGGACGGCGGCGTCGACCTGAGCATCGACGCTGGGGTACTGGAGATTGGCCGAGATGTGCAGCGTCAACTCCCTCCAGACGGGGTCCATGGCGTTGAGCTCGGGACGCTGCTTGGGCAACCAGAGCAGGCGGATGTCCAACTGCGCAGTAAGGGCCTGCGACCGCTGGGCGGTGTGAGAGCTGGCTTGGTCCAGCAGTAGCAGCACCGGTCGGACCGTATTCGCTGCACGAACCCCGTCTGGCGTCGCTGAGCCGGCGCGCGCAAGGTGGCGCGCACGGCAGACGCGGAGCTGTGGAAGAAGCGAGTCAGGCCCTGCCACGCACCTGAGGGGGAGCGCGGCCTGGGCAGGCGTGTACCCCTCAGAAGATCGCGGCAACTCGGCACGGGCATCACATATTGAAATAGCCTTTGAGCAAGTCAACCGCTCTCCTTCCTAGTACGTGCTTTATTGGCATGCGCAGCAATTCCGCGGCAACCCCAGCGACTTCCAAGGAAATTAGATTACTCCGCGCGAAATGCTCACGATCAAATGGCACGGAGACAATGCTGTGTATTACTCCATCGCCAAGTACGATCTCAGCCCAGTTCAAGGGACTACCGCAGGCGGGACAGTCCCAAGCTTGTAGGATCCGAACAGGCTCCTGTTCAGTCGGGGGAGTTACAGTAAAATAGCCATCATATTCATCATTCTCAATTCGCCGCACATCAACCTGCACTGCATCGCCTTCCGAAAGCACTCTCCCTTCCGGCTTGTCGGATATATATGTCTGAATGTTTGTAGGACTATCGATCGAGGTAGTTTCGCCGCAGGCAATGCACTTGAGTTTTCCTGCAAAATAGTCGTATGAGTTCGTCATTTCTTGGGCGCTTTCAACTGAGCCTTAGGCAGCTTGCCTGGAAATGGAATAATGCGAATTATCCGTCCAGCCACGAACGTAAGGGAGCCACTGGGTAGTGCTTCGGCAACCGGCATTCCTAGTTGGCGTGTATCTCCTCCCGACATTATGAATAGTGCCTTATAAATCCCGCTGTCATGCGTCCCAAATGTGGGAGTGACACAAGCGCCCGCTGCCGGACGGCACCACGCACCTGCTCTTCACCGGGTTGGAGTTGCTGCGTCGCCTGGCGTCCCTGGTGCCTGCGCCTCGGGCAAACCTCACGAGGTGTTCCACGGCGTCTTCACTCCAGGAGCCAAACTGCGGCCATTTCTGGTCCCTCAAGCAGGTGCGGAGGAGGTGCGCGCGGGGCTTGAGGCAGCGGCCAGGAAGGAACGGATGAAGGAGAGGACACCGCGAGTAGACTGGGCCGAGTTGCTCAGGAGGACGTTCGACTTCAACGTGTTCGGCTGCGTGAGGTGTGGAGGCAGGCGGCGGGTCTTGGCGTACGTGAAGGGGGCCCCCGGGGTGCGGGCGATTCTGAAGCACCTGGGCTTGGCCACGGCCTGTGCGAGGTTGGCCCCGGCACGAGGGCCACCCCAGGCCGCGTCGTGTTGAGACGCAAATTAGCGCCGGCGGCCCCTGCCACGCACCTGATGGGAGCGCGGCCTGGGCAGGCGTGTACCCCAAAGGGGCTGCGCGGCCTGTCCACCGGCCGGGAGCATCGCTCGGGCGGCTCCGTCAGCGGCCCTCCTCGGCCCCTCCGCTCCAGCCCTCATCCTCAACAGGGCCTCTATCCCGCCTATACGTCGTTAGGAGCCTCCGGGTTGCGGACCAGGACGCGCACCGCACGGAGGTGCTGCCTTCCGCCAGCAGCGCTCGGACCGTGGCTCCGCCCTGTCGCCCCGTGGCGGCGGTGACGAGGACAGTCTGGTGACGACTCATCGGCAGCTCCTTGGAAGTGGGGCCCCACCGCTTGTGCTCGCGTTGAATACGGAGGGGTCCCCCGTTTGCCAAGGAAAGGGGCGGACAAATGCCTTTCAAAATCCGGAGCGCCGGCCTCCATTCATCTGGCGACGCTGCCCACGCTGTCTGGAGGAACATCTTGAGCCTGCTGCTTGCCCTGAGTCTCGTCGCGCCCACGTCGCTTGCCCAATCGCCGTCCTCGCCCCGTGATGAGACCGTGCGGGTGCGCATCGAGACGGACGCCCCCGAGGTCAGCCTCTTCCGCGTCACGAGCGAGGGATACGGCACCGTCGCCACCACGGGAGGTACGGGCACCGTGGGCATCATCCACTACCAGCGCGAGTGCACGATGCCCTGCGACGTCACCCTTCGCGACCCGACGACGGACTTCTTCATTGCGGGGTCTGGCATCACGCCCTCACGGCGCTTCACGCTGTTGGACCACGGGCGGGATGTGTCCCTGAAGGTCGACCCGGGCAGCTCCGGACTGCGAACCACCGGCTGGCTCGCCACCATCTTCGGCGTCTCCCTGGCGGTGGCGGGTGGGGTGGCGATGGCCCTCGACGGCACGGGGTCCTCCGATTCATCCCTTCCGAAGGACAACACCTTGCGCAAGGTGGGCATGGGCTCGCTGATTGGTGGCGGCGCACTGCTGGCGATTGGACTCCCCCTCTTCATCTTCAACGGGACGGATGTGAAGCTCGCGCCGAACAAGCTGACGGGGAACCGGGGATTCGACCTCTGATACAGAGGTCACCCGGATGAGCCACCTCCAGCGCGCCCGCGTGTCCTCATGACCCCACCCCTCTTCCTGGGGGTGGTCCTCCCGCTCCTCGCCACCGCGTCGCCAGCGCCTTCGTCGGCGCGGTGGGGACTGCATTGGAATGCGCCCTCGGAGTGCATCCAGGCGGCGCCCCTGGCGCGCGCGGTGGAGGCTCGCCTGGGGCGCCCCGTGTTCGGGGCCCTGCCGGATGTGCTCATCCATGGCGTGCTGGAGCCGGCGTCCTCGTCGGGGTGGTCCGCGAGGCTCACGCTCGTGGACGCTCGGGGTACCGTCCTGGGCAGCCGCGACATCGACTCCGCCACGCCCGCGTGCGCGGACATTGAGCGTCGGCTCGTGCTGGTCCTTGCGTTGATGATCGACCCGGAGGCCCTGCGTCCCCAGGAGCCCGCCCCGGTGCCCTCGGAGGTCGTGCCTCCCGCCGAGGAGGCACCACCGCGCCCCGAAGCGCCCGACACGACGGAGGAGGAGGACGTCCCTGTCGAGGAGTCATCCCCACCGACTCGCGCGGCGCCGTGGCCGGGTCGCTCGACGGTGTCCGTCTCCGCGCTGACGACGACGGGGTTCTCGGACGGCCTCGCATGGGGAGGCCGCGTCGGCTGGCGGGGGGCGGGGCGCGTGACGTGGCTCGTGGGGCTCTCCGTGGTGCCCTGGGCCCGCTCGGAGCTTGAGGACGGGCGGGTGGACCTGATGCTGGCGACGCCCGAGGTGGGGCTGTGTCCGCTGGTGGTGGGCGGCTCCCGATGGGAGGTGTCCACGTGCGCGGCGGCGGCGTTCTCGTTCGTGATGGCGAACTCAAAGGGTCCGGCGGTGGACGAGGTGGACTTGCTCATCCGAGGTGACGCGGTGGCGAGAGCCCAGCTGGAGCTGCGACTGGGGAGCGCCACCGCGTTGCATGTGGGGGGCGGCGCCGCGGTGGGGTGGCTGCGTCCCACGTTGCCGATGACCTCCGCCTGGGAGGGGCGTTTGGGGGCGCCGTTCCGCGCGTTCGTCGAGCTGGGCCTGTCGTTCCGGGGGCCCTGAGTCACCGGGGGCGGGTAGCGCTTCACCTGGCGCCGGGAAGCTCACTAGAGTCCGCCGGCCCCGGACTCCCGCGCGATGCCCTCCCCTCCCCAAGCCCTGCCCGCTCCCGAAGGGGCGGAACCGCTCGACTTCGAGCGGGTGCATGCCCAGCACGCGGCCTTCGTGTGGCGCACGCTGCGGCGCATGGGCGTGAGGGAGGCGGACCTGGAGGACGTCTGCCAGGAGGCGTTCCTGGTGGTCCATCGACGTCTCCCCGAGTTCGACCCGCGCGCGCCCGTGGCCGCGTGGCTCTTCGGCATCTGCATGCGATTGGCCTCGGACCATCGCAAGCGGGCCCACGTCCGGCGGGAGACCCCCGTCGCGGAGACTCCTGACGAGGCCCGTCCCCCCGAGCAGCTCGAGTCCGTGGCGCGCACGCAGGCGCGGGCCCGGTTGGACCGCATCCTGGATGCGCTCGACGAGGACAAGCGGGCGGTGTTCGTCCTCTTCGAAATCGAGCAGTGGGCCATGGCCGACGTGGCCCAGGCGGTGGGGTGCCCCGTGCAGACCGCCTACGCGCGGCTGTACGCTGCGCGCAAGCAGGTCCAGGAGGCCGTGGCCCGGTTGCAAGGAGGCGAGAGATGAGGACGCCCGAGCCCGTGCGACTCCTGGAGGAGTCCTCCGATGCCTCGCCCGAGCTACGCGAGCTGCTGGGCTCCGCCCTGGACGATGGGCCCTCGGCCGCACAGCTGGCGTCCCTCGCGGCCCGATTGGCGCCCCTCCAGCCGCCCCCGGCCCCTGCGGCTCCCTCACCGGCTCTGGTGGCGCCCGCGTCCGAGCCGCTCGCGGGTGGCGCGACGGTGGCCACGGGCCTCAAGCTCAAGGTGCTCGTGGGCGTGGCCGCGCTCACGGGGGCCGTGGGCTCCTTCCAGGCGGGCCGCGTCTACGAGCGCGCACAGCCTCCGACGGTCGCCCAGGCCCAGCGGGAGACGCCGCCGGTGGAGCGTCCACGGAGCAAGGTGCCCGCCGAGGTCGTCGTGTCGGCGCCCCCCGTTGCCGAAG
>NZ_VHLB01000159.1:0-11087 GCF_006547365.1 Myxococcus sp. AB056
GCGCCGGGGCGGCGGGCGTGGCCGGGCGGTTGAGCTGACCCAGCACGTCGTCCTTGTGCACGCGGCCACCGGCGCCGCTGCCCTTCACCTGGGAGATGTCCACCCGGTTCTCCTCGGCCACCTTGCGCGCGGTGGGCGTGGAGCGCGCGTCGGACGCGGCGGGCGCCTCGGCGGCGGGAGCGGGCGCGGCGGCCGGAGCCGGAGCCGCGGCGGGCTTGGCGGCGGGAGCGCCGGCGCCTGCCTCGAGGAGGCCGAGCACCTCGCCCACGCGGACCTTGTCGCCCTCCTTGAAGGCGATGCTGGACAGCGAGCCCGCGGACGGGGCCGGCACGTCGATGGTGACCTTGTCGGTCTCCAGGACGACGAGCGGCTCGTCGGCGGTGACGGCGTCACCCGGCTTCTTGTTCCACTTGCCGACGACGGCTTCGGTGATGGATTCGCCCAGGGGGGGCACTTTGATTTCAACGGCCATTCTTGGTCCCTCGGAGGATGGCTTCCTCGATGATGAGCTGCTGCTCGTATTCGTGCGTCTTGGGGAAGCCCGTGGCGGGGCTGGCGGCTTCGGCGCGACCGATGTAGCCGATCTTCACCTGCTGCTTCGACTGCGTGGAGGCCAGGTCGTGCAGGCGGGGGAACATGAAGTGCCACGCGCCGGCGTTGCGCGGCTCTTCCTGCACCCACAGCAGCTCGGCGAGCTTCGGCATCTTCGCGATGAGCCCCGCCAGCACGTCGGAGGCGAACGGGTAGAGCTGCTCCAGCCGGACGATGGCGATGCTCTCGTCCTTGCGCTCGTCCCGCGCCTTCACCAGGTCGTAGTACACCTTGCCGCTGCACAGCAGCAGCCGCGTCACGCCCGCCGGGTTCACCCGGTCCAGGATGACTTCCTGGAAGGTGCCCGTGGCCAGCTCCTCCACCTTGCTGGTGGCCTCCGGCCGGCGCAGCAGGCTCTTGGGCGACATGATGACCAGCGGCTTGCGCACCGGGCGCAGCACCTGGCGGCGCAGCAGGTGGAAGATCTGCGCGGGCGTGGTGGGGTAGCAGACCTGGATGTTGTCCTCGGCGCACAGGTCCAGGAAGCGCTCCAGACGCGCGCTGGAGTGCTCCGGGCCCTGGCCTTCGTAGCCGTGCGGCAACAGCAGGGTGAGGCCGCTGAGGCGGCGCCACTTGCTCTCACCGGCGGCGATGAACTGGTCGATGATGATCTGCGCGCCGTTGCCGAAGTCGCCGAACTGCGCTTCCCAGGCCGTCAGACCGTCCGGCACGTCCAGGCTGTAGCCGTACTCGAAGCCGAGCACGCCCATCTCCGACAGCGGGCTGTTGTAGACGTGGAAGCCGTTCTTGCCCTTGCCGCTGACGAACTGGCGCAGCGGGACGAACTTCTCGCCCGTCTTCACGTCGTGCACCACCGCGTGGCGGTGGCTGAACGTGCCGCGCTCGCTGTCCTGGCCGGTGATGCGGATGTTGTAGCCCTCGGAGAGCAGCGTGGCGTAGGCCAGCGACTCGCCCTCGCTCCACTGCAGCTCGCCGCTGTCCAGCATGCCCAGGCGCTTCTTGATGACGGTGCGCTCCACGTCGCGGTGGACGTTGAAGCCCTCCGGCAGCGTGGACAGCTTGCGCAGCGCATCACACAGCACCTGCTTGTCCACCGCGGTGGACACGTCCGGCGCGCTCTTCAGCGAGCCGCCCTGGTAGGGCTTCCACAGGCCTTCCAGCGCGCTGGGCTCCTTGAACTGGCTCTCCTGCCGCGCGCGGGTGAGCGCCGCGTCGAACTCCTGCTGGCAGCGCTGCTTGATGGCCTCCGACTCCTCGGCCGGAACCTTGTTCTGCTCCGCCAGCTTCGCCGCGTAGAGCGTGCGCACCGTCGGGTGCTTGCGGATGATGTCGTACATCGCCGGCTGCGTGAACGAGGGCTCGTCACCTTCGTTGTGGCCGTAGCGGCGGTAGCACACCAGGTCGATGACGACGTCCGACTTGAACGTCTGGCGGTACTCGGCCACCAGCTTCGCGATGTGGACGCAGGCCTCCGGATCATCCCCGTTCACATGGAAGACGGGGATGTCCAGCATCTGCGCGATGGCGGTGGAGTAGAGCGACGAGCGCGAGTCGTGCGGGTCGGTGGTGAAGCCGACCTGGTTGTTGATGACGATGTGGACCGTGCCGCCCGTGGTGTAGCCCTTGAGGCCGGACAGGTTGAGCGTCTCCGCCACCACGCCCTGGCCGATGAAGGCCGCGTCGCCGTGGATGAGCAGCGGCATCACGCTGGTGCGCTCGGTGTCTCCGCCGCGGTCCTGCTTGGCGCGCACGCGGCCCTCCACCACCGGGTCCACCGCTTCCAGGTGGCTGGGGTTGAAGGCCAGCGACAGGTGCAGCTTGCGGCCCTGGCGCGTGGTGTGGTCGGACGAGAAGCCCATGTGGTACTTCACGTCGCCGCGGCCCAGGTAGTCCTGCGGGTTCCGGGGACCGTCGAACTCGCTGAAGATCTGATCCGGCTGCTTGCCCAGGATGTTCGTCAGCACGTTGAGGCGGCCGCGGTGGGCCATGCCGATGACGATCTCCTTCAGGCCCATGCCGGTGGCCACTTCGCCCAGCGCGTCCAGCATGGGGATGAGCGCCTCGCCGCCGTCCAGGCTGAAGCGCTTGGCGCCCACGTACTTGGTGTGGAGGAAGTGCTCGAAGCCCTCCGCGTACGACAGCTTGGTGAGGATGTGCCGGCACTCGTCCGGGGAGAAGTCGGTGCGGTTCTCGTTGGACTCCATCCGGTGCATCAGCCAGCGGCGGCGCTCGCTGTCGAGCATGTGCATGTACTCGACGCCGATGGTGTCCGTGTACGTGCGGCGCAGGCGCGCCAGCAGCTCCGTCAGGCGCACGCGCTGCTCGCCGAACACGCCATTGGTCTCCACGAGCTGCTGGACCTCGGCGTCGGTGAAGTGGCTGTCATCCACCAGGGCCACATCCGCCACGTGCGCCAGCGCCGGGCGCGGACGGCCGAGCGGATCCAGCTTCGCGCGCAGGTGGCCGCGCAGGCGGAAGGCGAAGATGACGTGGTCCACGCGCGCCTGCAGCGAGATGTCCTGGACGGACTGGCCGGGCGCGGCCACCGGGACGGGCTGCGGCGCCGGCGCGACCTGGGCCTTGGACGCGGCGCCCTTGCCGCCCTCCTTGGCCGCCGCGGGAGCCGCTACGGGCTCCAGCAGCCGGGTGCTGAAGATGGGTCGTCCGGCGCCGTTGCTGCGGTCGAAGACCTCCCGCCAGCTTGCATCCACGCTGGCGGGGTCCTCCAGATAACGGGCGTAGAGGCCCTCGATGAAGTCGATGTTGGCGCCGGAAAGAAACGTGTCCTGGAAATTCGCCATGGCGTGTCGTCTTTTACTGGATGGGCGCCCCGTTGGGGGGTTTTAGCGGCGCCTTTTGTAGCGCCCTCCCGCTGGCTGATAAGCCGCACCCGTTGCCGCGGAGCAGGTGGATTCATGCCCCAGGTGAGTGCAACTTCAACCATTCCGCCCAGAAGGAATGGTAGAGAACGCGTTTCCTGTCTTTCCCCTTCCGCAACGAGGCTGTCTCCATGCTGCTCCAAGGCAAGAAGCTGCTCATCACCGGGGTGCTCACGCCTCAGTCCCTGGCCTACGGCATCGCCGAGCACGCGCTGGCTCAGGGGGCCGAGGTCCTCCTCACCGGCTTCGGTCGGGCCAAGTCCCTCACCGAGCGGAGCGCCAAGCGCCTCAAGCCGGGAATGGAGGTGCTGGAATTGGACGTCACCAACTCCGCCCACTTCCCCGCACTCACGGACGCCCTGCGTCAACGGTGGGACCGGGTGGACGGCGTGTTGCATTCCATTGCCTTTGCGCCCGAAGATGCTTTGGGTGGCAACTTTCTCAACACCCCGTGGGAGAGTGTGCAGACGGCGTTCCGCATCTCCACGTTCTCGCTGAAGGAGCTGTCGGTGGCGTGCCTGCCGCTGATGACGCAGGGGGGCTCCATCGTCACGCTGGACTTCGACAACCGCGTCGCCTGGCCCATCTACGACTGGATGGGGGTGTGCAAGGCGGCCCTGGAGTCCACGGTGCGCTACCTGGCGCGCGACCTGGGCCCCAAGGGCATCCGCGTCAACGCCCTGGCCGCCGGTCCCCTGTCCACCATCGCCGCGAAGGGCATTCCAGGCTTCAAGGCCCTGGAGCGTGGCTGGGGTCAGCAGGCTCCCCTGGGCTGGAGCGCGAAGGACAGTCACGACATGGTGGCCCGCACCGCGTGTGCCCTGCTGTCGGATTGGCTGCCCTCCACCACCGGCGAAATGATCCACGTGGACGGTGGCTACCACGCCATTGGCGCGCCTCCGGTGACGCCGGACGCGGACGAGCTCCCGCCCAAGCCCGCCGGCGAATAGGGCCCATCCCCCGGGACCATCTGGACCCGGGGGCGTCCCCTCTGAGGTCATCCGACACCTGCCTGCCCGGATGGAAACCGGGCCGGACCGCCCCCTGTTCTCACGTGAGAGCCCTCACGGTAGAGTCTTGAACGTTTCGCAGGACTCTCCGCGCGTCGCGGGGCCTGCGCAGGAGCCGCCGCACAGTGAGCACCCACAGCACCAACGTCTTGCTGGTGGACGACAGCCCGACGGTTCGGAACATCGTCAAGATCTACCTGATGAACCTCAAGGTCTCGACCGTCGAGGCGGATGATGCGACCCGGGGGCTGCAGATTCTCCGGCTGGTGCCGGTGAGTCTGGTCATCGCGGACATCAACATGCCGGGGATGGATGGCATCACCTTCGTCAAGGAGGTGCGCGCCAGCGCGATGCCGCAGGTCCGCTCGGTGCCCATCCTGCTGCTGACGGCGGAGAAGAACGTGGACCTGCGTCAGCGCGGCACCGAGGCCGGCGCCAACGCCTTCATCCAGAAGCCGGTGTCCCACCACGAGCTGACGGAAACGGTCCGTCAGTTCCTCACCAAGGCCTGACCGCCGTGAGCCTGCCGTCCCTGCTGCTCGTCGACGACAGCGACGCGATTCTCGCGCTGGAGCGGGCCATCCTCTCCGGCCACTACACCATCCACACCGCCAGCAACGGCCGCGAGGCCCTGGAGAAGGTGGGGCGCCTGCGTCCGGCGGCGGTGTTGCTCGATTTGTCCATGCCGGAGATGGACGGTGACGAGGTCCTCCAGCGGATGAAGGCGGACCCGGCCACGGCCGACATCCCCGTCATCATCATCTCCTCGGAGAAGTCGCGCGCGGAGGCGTGCCTGGGCCTGGGCGCGGAGACCTTCCTGGCCAAGCCGTTCCGCGCGGACGAGCTGCTGCAGACGGTGGGCGAGGCCATGACGAGCGCGCGGCAGCGGGCGCGCACGGGCTCGCTGTTGGTGCTTCGCGTGACGGTGGGCGAGCTGGAGTTCGCCATTCCGCTGGACGCGGTGCGGGAGGTCCTGCTGCATCCGGCGACCCGGCCGCTGCCCACCGGGCCGGCGTACCTGCGCGAATACGTGGAGGTGCGGGGCGCGGCGCTGTGCGTGCTGGACGTGGCGCGCCGGCTGGGCGTGGAGCACAAGCTGACGCGCGTGGAGCGCATGCTCGTCGTCATCGAGGCGGAGGGCGTGTCGCTGGCGCTCGCCGTGGACACGGTGAAGGACCCCGAGGAGTACGCGGCGGCGGACATCGACCGGCGCGAGCGCGTGGGCGGCGCCGACCATGGCCCGCTGCGCGATGGGCTCATCGGCATGCTGCGGTCGGGCGGGCGTTCGCTGCCCATCCTGGACCCGCGGGTATTCATCGCGCGGGGGCTCCTGCGGGAGCTGCCCGCGATGCTCGAGGCCGCGGAGGCCGGGCGGAACGCATGAGCGGAGCGCTCGACCCGCGGCTGCTGGCCCGCGCGCGGGAAGTGGTGGCCAGCATCACTGGCTTTCGCAATGACGCCATTGCCTCCGAGGCGGTGGACCGCGTCATTCGCGCGGAGCTGGCCCGCGGGCGCACCGCGCCCGACCTGCTGGGCGAACTGCTCCTTCCCGTCTCCCACCTGGCCACCGCGCTGGTGAAGGCCATCCTGGTGGGGGAGACGTACTTCTTCCGCCACCCGGAGCACTTCCGCTTCATCTCCCACGAGGCCGTGCCCGCGGCGCTCCAGCGGGGGGCCCTGGCCCTGCGGGGCTGGAGCGCGGGCTGCGCGTCTGGCGAGGAGGCGTATTCGCTGGCCGCGTGTCTCCAGGCGTCGCTGCCGCACGGCTTTCCCGTGGAGGTGCTGGGCACGGACATCCACGAGGCCAGCCTGGAGGCGGCGCGCCGCGCCACCTATGGGACGTGGTCCCGCCGCGAGTCCGCGCCGCGCCTCTTCCCGCTCTACTCGGAGACGGGCGAGCGCGAGGTCACCATCCTTCCCCCTGTCCGCCGCATCACCACCTTCGCCCAGGCGAACCTGCTGGCGCCGCTGCCCGAGCGCTTCGGCCGCTTCGACTTCATCCTCTGCCGCAACGTGCTCACCTATTTCACTCCCGCCGCGCGTGACGCGGCCATCTCCCTCCTGTCGCGCACGCTCAACCCCGGCGGCTGGTTGTTCCTGGGCGCCGTGGAGGTGGACCGCGTCCCCGCGGGCATGGTCCGCGAGGGGCCGCCGGAGCTGCAGGCCTTCCGCCTCCTCACGCAGGAAGAGCTGAACGCCCGCGCCGCCGCCGCGTCCCGCGCCGCCGCCCTTGCCCGTCCGGTGGCGCCGCCGTCCCGCCGTCCGGTGGCGCCGCTGATGCCCGCTCCGGCGCGCGAGGTGCCCGTGGCGCCTCCGCCGCCGCCCACGCGGCTGCACCTGAATGCGCTGGAGCGCATCGAGGAAGGCGACGAGGTGGGCGCGTCCTCCGTGCTGGAGGCCCTGGTCCGCCAGGCGCCGGACTACTTGCCGGGGCTGCTGGAGCTGGCCCTGCTGCGGGAGCGCTCCGGGGCGCGGGAAGGCGCGGTGCCGCTGATGCGTGCCTTGCGCTCGCGCGCGGAGCGGCTTCCTCCTGACCAGCTCGTGGAGGGGCCGGAGGCCCTGCCCGCGCGTTTCTACCAGGCGTCCGCTGACGCCTACCTCAACCAGGGGGCGCTCGAATGAAGGTCACCCCGCGGACATTGGAAGCGGCCCAGGAGGCCGAGGCGCTCGAGCTGTTGGAGCGGCGCGCGTCCCGCCTGCGAGAGCAGGGGGAGAACACCGTCGAGGAGGCGGTCCACTGGATTGCCGAGTTCCCGCTCGGTGAGGAGCGCTACGCGCTCTCCCTGGAGTCGCTGCGCGCCGCGCTGCCCCTGAAGATGGTGTCGCCGGTGCCGCTGTCGGCGCCGCACGTCGTCGGGGTGCTGCGCTTCCAGGGCCAGGTGCTGGCCGCGCTCAGCCTGGCGTCGCTGCTGGGCGGCCACGGCTGGCGGCAGGACCCGGCGGTGCTGCTGGTGGTGGACCGCGGGGACGGCGAGCTGTGCGCGCTGGACTGCGAGGCCATTCCCCGCCCCACCACGCTGCCCATGAGCGCGGTGGAAGCCGCGCGGGTGCGCGCGGAGGGGGCGGTGATGGAGGTCTTCACGCAGGACCGGCAGCTCATCCACCTCATCGACCTGAAGCGGCTGTTCTCCGCCACGCGCGGCACGGGAGCCCGTCATGCCCGTTGATCCGATGCTGCAGGGGCTCGTCGCGGGCTTCGCCGTCGAGGCCCAGGAAGTGGTCCAGAAGGTCACCATGGACCTGCTGGAGCTGGAGCGCGAGGGCCTGGAGACGGACGCCCTCACCAAGCTCTACGTCCGGCTGGGCCGCCACCTGCACACCCTGAAGGGCAGCGCCGCCTCGCTGGGCATGCAGGACCTGAGCGACATCGCCCACAAGCTGGAGGACGCGCTCGCTCCACTGAAGGCCAATCCTCAGAAGATGCCGCGGCCGGTGGTGGACATCCTGCTCCACGGCCTGGACCTCTTCCTGCTGCGCGCGCAGGCCCACGCGGACGGGCGCGGGGAGGCGCTTCCGGACCCGGCGGCCGCCCTGGCGCAGCTGGTGGCGGACGCGCCGCCGCCCGAAGAGGCCGCGGCCATGGTCGCCGCCTCCGGGAGCCTGGCCGCCGTCGCCGCGCCGGCTCCGTCCGCGGAGCCCGTGTCCCTGCCGGACGCGCTGCCGGAGTCCGCGGACGCGGGCTGGCGCGTGTCGTCGTGGCAGGTGACGGCGCTGATGCGCGAGGTGGAGCGCCTGCGCGAGGTGCGCCTGCGCGTGGAGGAGCGGGGCCGCGAGCTGGAGCGGGTGGCCGTGCTGCTGGCGAAGCAGGGGCTGCTGGCGGAGACGGCGGAGGCGCGCACGGCGCTGTCCGGCACCGCGCGCTCGCTGCGCACCGACGGTGAGGAGACGAGTGACATCGTCGACGCGCTGGAGGATGGCCTCAAGGCCATCACCACGCGCCCGGTGCGCACCATCCTGGACCCGCTCCAGCGCATGGTGCGTGATTTGTCCCGTCAGCTGGGCAAGGAAGCGCGGCTGTCGGTGGTGGGCGCGGAGGTGTCGCTGGACCGGCGCCTGCTGGAGAAGCTGCAGGGCTCGCTGGTGCACCTGCTGCGCAACGCCGTGGACCACGGGCTGGAGCTGCCGGCGGACCGCGAGCGCGCGGGCAAGCACCACGAGGGCGCGCTCACCCTGCGCGTGGAGCAGCAGGGCAACCTGCTCTACCTGGAGGCGTCCGACGACGGCGCCGGCATCGACGTGGAGGTGGTGCGACGCCTGGCCGAGCAGCGCGGGGTCGTCACCGCGGAGGAGACGGTGCGCCTCAACGAAAACCAGCTGCGGGACCTCATCTTCCGGTCCGGCTTCAGCACCCGCACGGACGTGACGGACACGTCCGGCCGCGGCGTGGGCCTGGACGCGGTGCGCGCGTCGGTGGAGGCACTGCAGGGCCGCATCGAGGTCGCGAGCACGCCGGGGCAGGGCACGCGCTTCATGCTGACGCTGCCCACGGACCTGGGCAGCTCGCCGGTGCTGGTGGTGCGCGTGCTGGAGCAGCTGGTGGGCCTGCCCATGCTGGCGGTGGAGGCCACCCAGCTGGCGCGCACGGAGTCGCTGCGCCTGGGCAAGCGCCGGGCGCATTTGGAGTACCAGGGGCAGCTGTTGTCGGTGGTGGACCTGGGGGCGCGGCTGGGCCTGCGCGCCCTGGCGCCGCCGGCCGAAGGGCAGCCGCTGCTGATTGTCCAGAGCGGTGGCAAGCGCGTGGCGCTGGTGGTGGACGCGGTGGTGGGGGACCGGGACCTGGTCATCCGCCCGCTGCCGTCGGAAGTCCGCGACGTGCCGGCCTGGCAGGGTGCGGCCACGCTCAGCCGTGGCGAGCTGCTGCTCATCTGCCGCCCGGACTGGCTGGTGACGGAGACGGTGCAGGTGCAGGTGTCGGCGCAGCGGCGGGCGCTGGTGGTGGACGACTCGCTCACCGCGCGGGCGCTGCACCGGGCCATGCTGGAGGCGGGCGGCTTCACGGTGCACCTGGCGGCCAGCGGGGCCCGGGCCCTGGACCGGCTCCAGTCGGACACCTACGACGTCGTCATCTGCGACCTGGACATGGAGGAGATGGACGGCATCCAGCTCATCGCGAAGCTGCGGGAGCGCCCGGAGACGGCGTCGCTGCCCGTCATCCTGGTCTCCGCGCATGACAGTTCGGTGGCGCGCGAGCGGGGCCTGAAGGCGGGCGCGGACGGCTACCTCAGCAAGCGCGAGTGCGCCGCAGGCCGTCTGCTGGCGGAGGTGCTGGACGTCATGAGCCGCCGGGGGAGTCGCGCGTGAGCGTTCAGCGACCCATCCGGGTCCTCGTGGTGGACGATTCGCCCACCATGGCGAACATGCTGACGGCCCTCCTCACGGAGGAGCCGCGCATCGAAGTCGTGGGCCGTGCGGGAGACGGCAACCGCGCCGTGCAGCTGGCGCGCCTGCTGCGCCCCGACGTCATCACCATGGACCTGCTGCTGCCCGGCCTGGATGGGCCGGGGGCCATCGCCGCCATCATGTCCCAGTCCCCCGCGCGCATCCTCGTGGTGAGCGCGGTCGCGGAGCAGCGCGGCGTGGACCTGGGCTTCCAGGCGATGAGCGCCGGCGCGCTGGAGCTCATCGGCAAGCCCAACGTGACGAACGCGGAGGAGCTGCGCCGCTGGGGCAAGGAGCTGGCGCACTCGGTGTGCCTCATGGCGGAGGTGCCCGTCATCTCCCGCCGGCCGCGTGCGGCCACCGCGCCGCCGCCGCCCACTGGCGCGCGGGTGGACATCTTCGGCGTGGTGGCCTCCACGGGCGGGCCGCCCGCGCTGGCGGACGTGCTGTCCAAGCTGCCTCGCTCGCTGCCGGTGCCGCTGCTCATCGCCCAGCACATCACCGTGGGCTTCACCCAGGGCATGGTGCGCTGGCTGTCCCAGGTGACGCCGCTGCCGGTGTCCATCGCCAAGGACGGCGAGCGGCTGGAGCCGGGCCGCGTGTACTTCCCGCTGGACGGGCATGACCTGCTGGTGGACGCGGCCGGGCTGGCGCGCCTGCAGCCCAGCCGGGGCGGGCCGTGCCCCAGCGGGGATGTGATGCTGACGTCGCTGGCCGCCGCCTTTGGCCGGCGCAGCGGCGGGGTGGTGCTCACCGGCATGGGCGAGGACGGCGCGCGCGGCCTGCTGGCCATCCGCAGGGCGGGCGGCGTCACCTTCTCCCAGGACGAGGCGTCGTCGGTCGTCTTCGGCATGCCTCGCGCCGCGCTGGATGTGAAGGCCACCGACCAGGGCGTGCCTCTGGCCTCGATGCCGGAGCTCATCCTCCAGAGCTGTACCTTCGCCCCCTTCCGGGGCGGACGCCCCGAGGGAGGACCCACCCGGTGAGCTCCTCCTGTGCCTGTTTCACCTGCCCGCCTCCGCGCGGGTGCCGTGCTGACGTCGTTTCCCCGGCGGTGATTCCGTGAGCCTCCCGCAACAATCCTTCGCCTCCCAGTTGTCGCAGCAGTTCCGCCAGTCACTGGGGCTGGCGCCGAAGTTCGTGCTCGTCACCGCGCTCATCAGCGCGACGGCGGCCACCCTGCTCACCGGTGTCGCCACGCGGCGGCTGGAGAGCGACCTGGCGGACAGCTACCTGGGCGCGGGGCGGCACGTGGCCCGCGGGCTGG
>NZ_VHLB01000015.1:0-123785 GCF_006547365.1 Myxococcus sp. AB056
CAGCAGGCCCCCGCCGCCGCGCCCAAGCCCGTGCCGCCTCCCGAAGGCGCCAGCGTCCTCTCCGGCACCCTGGCCGACTTCACCGCCGCGTGTGACGCGGACCTCGAGCGCACCCGCGCGCAGGTGTCCGCCATCAAGGCGCTGGACGCGCGCAAGGACGGCCAGGCCGTGCTCGCCGCCTATGACGAGGCCCTGGGCTCGCTGCTCGCCGCGGCCAACCGCTCCAGCCTCGCGCGCGAGGTGCATCCGGAGGCGGCCTTCCGCGACGCCGCGCGCGAGTGCGAGCAGCGCGTGGACTCCGCCAACGTGGCGCTGTCCCAGGACCGAGGCGTCTATGACGTGCTGGCCGCGGTGGACCTGTCCAGCGCGGACGCGGCGACCCGCTACTGGATGGACCGCGCGCTGCTCGACTTCCGCCGCGCCGGCGTGGACCGCGACGACGCCACCCGCGCCAAGGTGAAGTCGCTCAACGAGGAGCTGCTCAAGCTGGGGCAGCAGTTCAGCAAGAACATCGCCGAGGACGTCCGCAAGGTGACCTTCAAGCCCGCCGAGCTGGACGGCCTGCCGGAGGACTACCGCAAGGCGCACCCGCCGGGAGCGGACGGGCTGGTGGTCATCACCACCAACTACCCGGACTATTTCCCCTTCATGACGTACGCGAAGAACGCGAAGGCGCGCGAGAAGCTGTGGCGCACCTACCGGCAGCGCGCGTACCCGGCCAACCAGGACGTGCTGGCGCAGCTCATCGCCAAGCGCCACGAGCTGGCCACGCTGCTGGGCTACGCGAACTGGGCCGCGTACACCACCGAGACGAAGATGACGCGCACGCAGCAGGCGGCCGCGGACTTCATCGACCGGCTGGGCGTTGCCACCGAGGCCCGCGCGAAGCAGGAGTACGCGCAGCTCCTGGCGCGCAAGCAGAAGGACGTCAAGGGAGCCAAGGTGCTGGAGCCCTGGGACCAGGACTTCTACGAAGACCGGCTGCGCGCGGAGCGCTTCAGCTTCGACTCGCAGGCGGTCCGGCCCTACTTCGAGTACAGCCGGGTGAAGGCGGGGGTGATGGACATCACCTCGCGCATCTGGGGCATCACCTACAAGCCGGTGAAGGACGCCCGGGTGTGGCAGCAGGAGGTGGAGACCTACGACGTGTTCGACGGCGACACGCTGCTGGGCCGCATCTACCTGGACATGCACCCGCGTGACGACAAGTACAAGCACGCGGCGCAGTTCGACCTCGTCGCGGGCCAGGCCGGCAAGCGCTACCCGGAGGCCTCGCTGGTGTGCAACTTCGCGCGCCCCGGCGAGCTGATGACGCACGACGAGGTGGAGACCTTCTTCCACGAGTTCGGCCACCTGCTGCACGCCATCTTCGGCGGGCACCTGAAGTGGGCGGGCATCGCGGGCACCCGCGTGGAGTGGGACTTCGTGGAGACGCCGTCCATGCTGCTCCAGCAGTGGGCGGGCAACCCGGAGGTGCTGAAGGAGTTCGCGAAGCACCACGAGACGAACCAGCCCATCCCCGCGGAGATGGTGGAGAAGCTCCGCGCGTCGAAGGAGTTCGGCCAGGGCCTGTGGGCGCGGCGGCAGCTGTTCCTGTCCGCGGTGAGCCTGGACTATTACTCCCGCGAGCCGGGCTTCGACACGACCGAGGCCCTGGCTGCCCTGCAGACCCGGCTCAGCCCCTTCAAGCACGAGCACCGTGACGGCACGCACTTCGAGGTGGCCTTCGGGCACCTGGATGGCTACTCGGCGGCCTACTACACGTACCTCTGGTCCTCCGTCATCGCGAAGGACCTGGAGACCGAGTTCCAGAAGAAGGGCTTCCTCGACCGGGAGACGGCGATGAAGTACCGCCGCACCGTGCTGGAGCCCGGCGGCTCCAAGCCCGCCGCCGAGCTGGTGAAGGACTTCCTCGGGCGCGAGTACGGCTTCGACGCGTACCGCGCGTACCTCGACGCGAAGTAAAGAGCCCGCGGCATCCACGCGAACGCAGCTTGCACGCCGCAGGCTGCGTTCGTCCGCGGTTCCTTCGCCGGGAACTTCGCTACCCATTCGCGCCAATCTCTTCCCAGCGCGCTTCCGGGTAGCCAACGCCATCCTGCCCCCTGAAACAACGGAGGGGTCCACCAGGCTACGCGCCTGGGTGGAGAGCGCATTGCTACGGCTTCAGCTGTCCCGGCTTCGGATGGGGCAGTGTGGAGGGGGGTAGCCGACGTGACACCCATGCATCGACGAAGAGGGGGCTGGCTCTTCCTTGCGGGCGCAAGTCTCGCCCTGCTGGTGACCAGCTGCACCGATGACGGCCCGATGGCTCGGGTCAAACCCGACGAGGAGGTGCCAGGAGAACCAGGTCCACCGGGGCAGCCCCCGGTGGCAGGCGAGTGCGAGAACGCGCCCCGGAATCCGGGACGCGTCACGCTTCACCGTCTCAACCGCGCGGAATACAACGCCACCGTGCGGGACCTGCTGGGAGACACCACCCAGCCGGCCCAGGACTTCCCTATCGACGACCACGGCTACGGCTTCGACAACATCGCCGACGTGCTCTCGCTGTCGCCGCTGTTGATGGAGAAGTACTCCGCCGCGGCGGAGCGGCTGGTGAATGACGCCTGGACGCGCGGCGTCTTCAACTCCTGCGCGCTGGACCCGCTCAATCCCGCGCCGTGCGCGCACGAAATCCTCTCCAACTTCGCCCGCCGCGCCTGGCGCCGGCCGGTGCAGCAGGAAGAGGTCGACAAGCTGATGACCTTCGTCAACCTGTCGAGCCAGCACGCGGACCCGCCCGAGGTGGGCGTGAAGCTGGCCCTGCGCTCGGTGCTCGTCTCACCGCACTTCCTCTTCCGGGTGGAGAAGAACGCGCCGCCAGGAAGCACCGAACCGTACACGCTCGACAACTTCGAGCTGGCCAGCAGGCTCTCCTACTTCCTGTGGAGCAGCATGCCGGACGACGCGCTGTTCGCCGCCGCCGAAGCGGGCAAGCTGAGCGACCCCGCGGAGGTGGAGGCCCAGGTGCGGCGCATGCTCGCGGACCCGAAGGCACGCGCGCTGGTGGAGAACTTCGCCGGCCAGTGGCTCTTCACCCGCGCGCTGGGCACCGCCGTGCCGGACGGCACGCTCTATGGCGCGTTCAACGAGGAGCTGCGCGCCGCCATGCGCACGGAGACGGAGCTCTTCTTCGCGGAGTTCATCTCCAGCGACCTCAAGCTGAAGGACCTCATCGACGCGCCGTTCACCTACGTGAACGACCAACTGGCCGCCCACTACGGCCTGCCATTGCCCGGCAGCCCCACGCACAAGCGCGTGGACCTCACGGGCCACCCGGAGCGCAGCGGCATCTTCGGCAAGGGCTCGCTGCTCACCGTCACGTCCAACCCGGACCGCACCTCACCGGTGCAGCGCGGCGTCTGGGTGTTGGAGCAGCTGCTGTGCTCGGCGCCGCCGCCGCCGCCGCCGAACGTGGAGAACCTGCCGCCGCCCATCACGCCGGACATGACGATGAAGGAGCGCATGGCGCTCCACCGCAGCGCGCCGGCGTGCCAGGGCTGCCACCGGCTGATGGACCCGCTGGGGCTGGCGATGGAGAACTTCGACCCCATTGGCCGCTGGCGCCTCCAGGAGGTGAGCGGCGCGCCCGTGGACGCCACGGGTGACCTGCCCGACGGCGCCATCCTCAACGGGGTGCGCGACATGCAGACCTACCTGAAGGAGGACCCGAAGCTGACCAACTGCATCACCGAGCACATGCTCACCTATGCCACGGGCCGTGGCCTGGACGAGGCCGACCACTGCGCGGTGAAGGATGTCGCCGAAAAGGCCGAGGCCCGCGGTGGGCGGCTCGTCGACTACATCCTCAGCATCGTCTCGAGCAGCCACTTCACGCAGCGTGGCGCCGAGGAGGAGCAGACGCCATGAGCAAGAAATTCAGACTCTCGCGACGGACCGTCTTGCGGGGAACGGGGGCGCTGATGGCGCTGCCCCTGTTGGAGCAGATGCTTCCCCGCAACGCGCATGGCGCGCCGGGCACCGTGCCCCGCAGATTGGCCGTCTTCTACACGCCCAATGGCATCCACATGCAGAAGTGGACGCCCACGATAGAGGGCCCCGCGTGGGAGCTGACGCCCACGCTGGAGCCCCTGGCCGCGGTGAAGAACGACCTGCTGGTCCTCACCGGCCTGGCGAACAGGCCTGCCTTCCCGGATGGTGACGGGCACCATGCCGCCGCCACCGGCGCGTTCCTGTCCTGCGCCAAGGTGTACAAGACGGAGGGCACCAACATCCGCGTGGGCATCTCCATGGACCAGGTCATCGCCAACCACATGACGGCGACGCGGGCCACCCGCTATGGGTCCATGGAGCTGGGCATCGACGCGGGCCGCGGCATCGGAAACTGCGACTCCGGCTACGCGTGCCCATATGCCAACAACATCGCGTGGGCGGGGCCTCGGACACCGGTGGCCAAGGAGACCAACGCGCAGGCCGCGTTCAACCGGCTCTTCGCGGGCGGCATCCCCGGAGAGACGCAGGCACAAATCGAGAAGCGGCGCGCTTACGGCAAGAGCATCATCGACGTCGTGCGCGATGACGCCACCGCGCTGAAGGGCCGGCTGGGCACCTCGGACCTGCAGAAGCTGGATGAGTACTTCACCAGCGTGCGGGAGTTGGAGAAGCGGGTGGAGGACGTGTCCGTCCCATCCATGACCTGCGCCACGGGAGCCGCTCCCATCGTGTCCGAGGACCCGACGGAGAAGACCAAGGCGATGATGGACCTCATCATCCTCGCCTTCCAGTGTGACCTCACCCGGGTGGCCACCTTCATGCTGGCCAACGCGCGCGCCAACAAGGTCTACCCCTTCCTGGGGCTCAGCGGCGCACACCACACGTACTCGCACCACCAGAAGTCGCAGTCCAACTACAACGCGCTCGCCACCATCGACAAATGGGAGGTGACGCTCCTCCAGTACCTGCTGGAGCGCATGAAGTCGGTCATCGAGGCCAACGGCCTGTCGATGCTCGACAACTCGATGGTCTACTTCTCCAGCGAAATCGGCGACGGGGACTCTCACAACCACGTCAACCTGCCCATCATCCTGGCGGGCAAGGGCGGCGGCGCGCTCACGCCGGGCCGGCACATCGTCTACCAGGAGGACCCGCTGGCCAACCTGTACATCTACCTGATGCAGGCCATGGGCGTGCCCAACATCACCACCTTCGGTGACGACGGGACGGGCCCCCTGCCGGGCCTTGTGTAGCGCCGGCGTTCCCGTGCGCGGCGGAGCATGCGAGCGGGCGGCCCACCGCACGCGATGCCCCGCCGCGCACGCTTCACATGCATGAGCGGGCGTCCTGGCGCATCATCCCCCTCATGCCTTCCTTCTCCCGCGCCTTCCACTGGTCCGCCTTGCTCCTGCTGCCGCCGCTGCTCGGCTGCGGGAGCGGAGGCACCCCACAGGTGCGGCGACAGAACGCCACCTCCCGGCAGGCCGTGGCCACCCGGCAGCCCGTTGCGTCCGCGAAGCCGAAGGAGCCACGCGCGGCCCTTCCCGATGCGAAGGACTTCTCCCAGGACATGGTGGCCGCGCACAACCTGGCGCGCTCCCGGGCCCAGCCCGCACCCAAGCCCGCGCTGCCGCCGCTGGCCTGGTCCACCCAGGCCGAGCGCAAGGCCGCGTCCTGGGCGAAAGCCTGCAAGTTCGAGCACAACCCGGACCGGGGCGACTTCGGGGAGAACCTCGCCGCCGCCACGCCCGGCGCGTGGACCACGTCCCAGGTGGTGAAGAGCTGGGCGGACGAAGCCGCAGACTACGACTACCGGCGCAACACCTGCCAGAAGGGCAAGGTGTGCGGGCACTACACGCAGGTGGTGTGGCGCAAGACGACGGCCGTGGGGTGCGCCACGGTGATGTGCAACAAGAACTCACCGTTCGGCGCGCAGTTCCCTACCTGGCAGCTCTGGGTGTGCAACTACGCACCGCCGGGCAACTGGGTGGGTCAGCGGCCCTACTGACCGCGCCCCACGGGGCCGGGGTGTCCCGGGTGCCGGACACTCACGCAGCGGGAGGTGACGGCCCTCCGCCTGGCGGCGGATAATCCCCCCATGCTCCGCCCCACGCCCCGCCATCTTCGACCGCTTGGCCTGCTCATCCCCCTGCTCCTCACCGGCTGTGGCTCCGACACACCCGGAGAGGAGGACGGCGACACCGAGCCGCTGGTCATGACGCAGTTCGACCGCGACATGCTGGCCGCGCACAACGCCGCGCGGAGGAACGTGTCGCCCGCGGCCTCCCCCGCGCTGGAGGACCTGACGTGGGACGAGCAGGCGACGCGCACAGCGAAGGCCTACGCCGCGAAGTGCCAGTTCTCGCACAACCCGAATCGCGGCAACCTGGGGGAGAACCTCACCGCGGCATCGTCCAGCGCCATGGGCGCCCAGGGCGTGGTGCAGGGCTGGGTGGACGAGGCCGCCCACTACGACCACGCCGCCAACACCTGCGCGAGCGGCAAGGTCTGCGGCCACTACACCCAGGTGGTGTGGCGCAACACGCGGGCCCTGGGCTGCGCCGTCCAGGAGTGCACGACGAACTCGCCCTTCGGTTCCCAGTTCCCCAATTGGACGTTCTGGGTGTGCAACTACGCGCCGCCGGGCAACTACGTGGGCCAGCGCCCCTACTGACGCAGGTGCTGGTCCAGGAAGGCCGCCACCTGCTGCCAGGCACCCGCGGCGGCCTGCGCGTCGTAGCGCTCACTCGACGGGTTGGCGAAGGCGTGCTCCGCTTCGAACTCCAGGATGTAGTGCCGCACGCCCGCATCATCCAAGGCCTGCCGGAAGGCCTGCACCGTCTCCAGGGGGATGGACGGGTCCTTCGTGCCGAAGATGCCCAGCACCGGCGCGCGGATGGCGGCGAGCTCCCGCGCCTCCGTCACCGGGTTGCCGTAGTAGAGGACCGCCGCGTCCAGCTCCGGCATGGCCATGGCCGCCCGCAGTGACCAGCCGCCCCCGAAGCACCAGCCGATGGTGCCCGTGCGCGGCGCCTGCACCCGCGCGTCCTGCTGCAGGAAGGTGTGCGCGGCCGTCAGCATCGCCTGTGCGCGCGCCGGGTCCACGGCCTTCAGCAGCGCCAGCGCCTCATCCCGCGTGGTGGCCACCTTGCCGCCATACAGGTCCACCGCCAGCGCGGCGTAGCCCTCCGCGGCCAGCCGGTCCGTCCAGTGGCGGATGTGGTCATTGAGCCCCCACCACTCATGGATGACGATGACGGCGGGCAGCGGCCCCTGGGCGCCCTGGGGCAAGCTCAGGTAGGCCTTCGTGCCGGCCACCTCCACCTCCTGGCCCTTGAGCACTGGCGGCGCGTCCTCGCGCAGCGTGTGCAGCGCCTTGAACTCCGACTCGGAGACAGCGCCCGTGGCGGACGGCTCGCGGAGCACTTCCCGGGCGCGGCCCTGGACACAAGCGCTCAGCAGCAGCGCTCCCATCATCAACAGCAGGCCCTGGCGCATGATGTGTCGACCTCCGTGGGTTGGCCCGTCCCCGAGGCGGAGACGCTGGCGGCTGTTGGACTACCCCGAGGCAGCGCCCCTCCGCCACTCCGGTGCCCGCGAACGCGAAGAGGGCTGGGAGGGAAGAATCCCCCGCCAGCCCCCTGGGCGTCCTGCGTGAAGACGGTGACTACTTCTTCTCGGCCGCGGAGGGCTTGCCCGCCGGCGGCGTGCCGCCCATGGCCGGCATCTCCGGCGGCTTGACGATCTCCAGCAGCTCCACCTCGAACACCAGGGCAGCGCCACCCGGGATGTTCGGCGGCGCGCCGCGGTCACCGTAGGCGATGTCGGACGGGCACACGAGCTTGGCCTTGCCGCCCACTTTCATCTTCTGCACGCCCTCGGTCCAGCACTTGATGACGCCCTGGAGCGGGAACTGCGTGGGCTCGCCACGCTTGTGCGAGCTGTCGAACTCGGTGCCGTCCGGCAGTGTGCCGCGGTAGTGCACCTTCACGATGTCCGATGCCTGGGGCGACGCGCCCGTACCGGCGGTCAGCTCCTTGTAGATGAGGCCGGACTCCGTCTTCTGGGCGCCCTCTTCCTTCGAGGCCGTCTCCAGGAACGCCTTCGCCTTCTCCTTCTCAGCCTCCGCCTTGCGGGTGCTGCGCGCGCGCGCCAGCTCCTGCAGCTTCGGGCCGTACGTCTCCAGCTCCACCGCGGGCTTGTCGCCCTTCACCTGCGCGGTGATGCCCGCCTTGACGTACTCCAGCTCCTCGGGAGTCATGTCGAACACGCTCACGCTGCGGCCAATGGACAGGCCGAGCGCGTACAGCGTCTTCTGGTCCTCCGTCTGCGGATTCGCGCTCGCGCCGGGCGCCGTCGCCGTCGCCGCCGGCGTCGAATCCGTCTTGCCCTGCTGCTGGCAGCCCGCCAGCACCAGCATTCCCGCGACCAGCCACGTCTTCTGCATGTCGTTGCCCTTCCTTGCTTTTTAGAGCGGCAGTGAGACATCGCCGCAGTCAGTTCTGAGGGGCGACTTACTACAGAAATGGCCTGACTTCCGGTTCGACGGCGCTCCAGAAGCATCCCCGTTCCTGAGCGACACCCCGCCCGCCCCCAGGGCGACCTCGTGTCCTTTCCAGAAGGTGGGGTTTTTCATTACCCCTTTCACCCGGCGTCAGCCTCGCCCGCCTCCAGGTAGCCCAGCAGCGGCGCCAGCACGGGCGTGATGCGCTTGTAGGCCGCGGTGTCCGCGGGCACGGTGCGCAGCACGCGGGCCAGCCGCTGCCGCCGACCGGGCGCTTCCACTTCCGAGGCCACCGGGGCCACGTAGGTGTGGATGGTGAAGAGGATGGCGCGCGTGCGGGGCAGCCGGGTGAGCGTCTGACGCTCCAGGCGGAGGAAGCAGCGCTCGCCCGCATTGTCCGGGGTGATGCCGTCGAACAAGTGCCGCCACTCCGGCAGCGTGCGCGGCTCCAGGTCCAGCCGCTCCGTGACGCTGATGGCCCAGTTGCAGCGCGTGACGGGGCGCCCGGGCTTCAGGCCCTCCATCAACTTCAGCGTGGAGGGCCCCAGCTTCGCGTTGAACTGGGGCACCGGCTCGTGGACGGCCAGCAGCGACCGGCCCATTTTGTCCCCCAAGCACCACCCGGAAGGGAAACACAACTGGCCCGCCACCAGCGGGAAACCCTCATGCGTGCCGTCCAGCAGCAGCAGGTCCTCCTGAACCTGCCGGCCAAACCAGTCCAGCGGCGCCAGCGGCAGGCTCGCCGCGTCCCCCGGCCTGAGGTGCGTCCGCGTGCCCAGCAGGCGGTTGTGCCAGCACCAGCGCGTGCCCTCCACCTCCAGCGAGAAGTGCTCCGGCGATTGACGCGCCATGGCAGGCAGCAGCACCGTCAACGTCTCCCACTGGAGTTCCTCTGTTCCGGGCCCTCCCTGGAAGCGCTCGGCGTGCCCCGCCGTCAGCAGCGCCGCCTTCAATGCCACTTCGTCCACATAGCGCGACGCGTCTACTTCAATGAGTGTCTCTTCGGGCCTCAGCGCACGCACGCCCAGCGACATTGAAAAGACATCCTGTTCGAAGGGGAAGTAAGGCAGCACCGCGTCGACCTCTCATGAAGGATTGGAGCAATTTATCAATCGCGTTGCAGAACGCATCGCGTCACGGAAGGGTGGCTGTTTTTTGATGTCTCACCCTTGAGGTTGTTCATCTTCACAGGGAGGATTCGCATTCCGGGCCGCGCCCTGGAGCCTCGTGCTCAGAAGCCAGAAGGCGCAGCACTTCCACAGGAGATACCTGATGCATCCTCTGCCGCCGTCGCGCGCGCCCCGTGCCGTGCTTCTTGCCCTCGTGGGCCTGATTGTCCTTCCCGCCTGTTCGGACGACGGCGATGACCGTCCGGACGCGGGCCAGCCGGACTCTGGCATGCCCGCGGACGCAGGCAGCGACGCGGGCAGTGACGCAGGCAGTGACGCGGGCACCCCGGACGCCGGCGGCTCCATGGCCTGGCCGCAGGAATTCTCCTGCGAAGGCAAGGAGCAGACCGAGCTGACGTTCAACCCGGGCCAGGAGCAGGACCTCCAGGACGCGGTGAACGCGCTGGACGACTGCACCACCATCAACCTGGGCGCGGGCACCTTCCAGTTCGACAACGCCATCACCATCCGCGCCAACGGCATCACCGTCAAGGGCGCGGGCAAGGGCGCCCAGGGCGAGGCCACCGGCGGCGAGTCCAGCACCGTGCTGGACTTCACGCACGCGGCGGCGAACACCAACGGCTTCGACGTGGTGAGCAAGCTCTTCACGGTGAGCGACCTGACCGTCTGGAACGCGAAGAAGGATGGCCTGCGCATCGAGTCCTCCTTCAACGTGAACATCCAGCGCATCCGCACCGAGTGGGCCCAGGAGAACCAGGAGAGCAACGGCAAGTACGGCATCTACCCCGTGAAATCATCGTACGTCCTCGTCGAGGACTGTGAGGCGTACAACGCCGCCGACGCGGGTATCTACGTCGGTCAGACGCAGCACACCATCGTCCGGCGGAACGTGGCGAAGAAGAACGTGGCGGGCATCGAAATCGAGAACACGAAGTACGCCCACGTCACGAACAACGTCGCCGAGGACAACACCACGGGCCTGGTCGTGTTCGACCTGCCGGGCAACCCCATCCGGGGCACGGACATCTACGTCGCCCACAACACCATCACCGGGAACAACCGCCCCAACTTCGCCTCCGTGGAGGCCAGCAGCAGCACCGTGTCCCAGGTCCCGGCCGGCACCGGCACCTTCATCCTGGCCTCACGCCGGGTGGAGATGGAGCACAACACGTGGGGCAACAACAACACGGTGGACATCGCCATCCTCAGCGGTCTGGCCATCGAGCCCGACCCCGTCAAGTGGGCGGCCGGCTTCTTCAACTTCCCCAGCCAGGACATCTCCATCCACGACAACACCTTCACCGGTGGCAGCGGCCGAATGGTGGACAACGGCACGCCGGACGCGGAGCGCCGTCCGCTGGGCGCGCTGGTGGGCGCCGTCTACCAGTACGGCGCCGCGGCCCACGGCGTGACGGGCGTGGAGCACGTGCTGTGGGACGGCGTCGACCCGGCGCCTCGCGATGAGAGCCTGGCCAACCCCATCAACATCTGCTTCACTCGCAACACGCTGCCAGAGGGCACGCAGGCCTCGGTGGTGGACTTCGACCTGCAGGCCGTCGGTGGCCACCTCTCGGCGGGCCCCACTCCCGAAAACGCGGCCGCCGCCTGGGGAGAGACGCGCCGCTATGCCCAGGGCGCCGAGCCCTACAACTGTTCGGGCTTCACCCCGGCCCTGACCATCCGCTGAGACATCGTGAAGAACGGACGCATGTACAGGCCGTTCATCCCAGGACTGGGCCTCGCCGCGATGCTGGTGACCGCGGCGCTGGCCTCGTGCTCGGGTGACGAGGACGGCGTGACGCCGACCCCGGACGGCGGAGGCGGCTCCATCGTCGACTCCGGGCTTCCGCCCGAGGACAGCGGCACCCCGGACGCGGGCACGGGTGACGCGGGCGAGGACGCCGGCACCCCAGAGGACGCGGGGACGAACGAGGACGCGGGGACGCCAGACGCCGGGCCTGCGTTTCCGCCCAATACCCTGTCGGGCTTCGGCCTCTTCACCGGGACACCCGCGACAGGTGGGCTCCAGCCGGTGGAGGGGAACATCCCCTATGCGCTGACCACGCCGCTCTTCTCCGACTACTCGGTGAAGTCGCGCACGCTGTACATCCCGCCGGACGCGCAGGCCGGGTACTCGGCCAACGACGTGCTGGACCTGCCGGTGGGCACCATCATCACCAAGACGTTCTCCTTCCCCGCGGACCTCCGCGTCCCGGAAGAGAACGTGCGCGCCATCGAGACGCGCGTGCTGGTGCACAGGCCCGGAGGCTGGGAGGCCTTTCCCTACTTCTGGAACGAGGCCCAGACGGAGGCCACGCTGGCCAACGGCGGCCGCGTCGTCCGCGGCGTGAGCTTCATTGGCGAGGACGGCGTGCAGCGGACGCTGGACTACCTGGTGCCCAGCAAGAACCAGTGCCTGAAGTGCCACCATCTCCAGGACGCACAGGAGAACCAGGTGCTGCTGCCCATTGGCGTGAAGGCCCGCTACCTCAACCAGGACCATGACTATGGCGACGGGCCCATCAACCAGCTTCAGCACCTGGCCAACCTGGGCCGGCTGACGGGGCTGCCCCCGGTCGACCAGATTCCCCGCGCGCCGAACGCGTTCAACGAGGAGGACGGCACGCTGGAGCGGCGCGCACGCGCCTACCTGGACATCAACTGCGCGCATTGCCACAACCCCAAGGGGACGGCGGGCACCACCAGCCGGCTGTTCCTCAACGTGGACAACACGGAGGAGTTCACGTTGGGCGTGTGCAAGCGGCCGGGCTCCGCGGGCGGTGGCGTGGGCGGTGAGTTCGACATCGTCCCCGGCGACCATTCGGTGTCCATCCTCTGGTACCGCCTGCACACCGAGGAGTCGGGAAAGATGATGCCGGAGCTGGGCCGCGTGCTTCGCCACGACCAGGGCTCACGACTCATCGCCGACTGGATTGACGCCATGCCGGCGCGGGCCTGCAAGTAGGTCCTCGGTCAGACGAGCGGCCCCTCCGTGCCCGGTGCGCGGAGGGGCTTCTCGTTTCCGATGCGTGACGTCCGCGCCGCGTGACAGGGCGCGCGCGTGCCGCATAATCGCGGGGACATGTCCCTGCCCATGCTGCTCCGGGCCGCGGGGGTCGCCGCCGCGCTCGCCCTGCTCGCCGCCTGCCGCATCGAGTCCGCCGCGCCCGCGGCCGGGCCCACGCTGGCGCGCGAGGGCACGCCCTCCGGAGACGTCTGGGTCTACACATCCATGTACCGGCACGTCCTGGACGCGCTGGAGCCGCTGCTGAAGGCGCGGCTCCCCGACGTCCGGGTGCATTGGTATCAGGCGGGCAGTGAGAAGGTGGCCAGTCGGCTGGAGGCGGAGCGCGCCGCCGGGGCCATCCGCGCGGACCTGCTGGCCACGTCGGACCCGTTCCTCTACGAGCGGTTGGCCCGTGAAGGCGCCCTGCTCCGCTACGCCTCGCCCAACGTGCTCCGGGTGCCCCGCGCCCTGGTGGACCTGGACGCGCGCTACGCGGCCCTGCGCCTGTCCACCATGGTCCTGGTGCACCGGCAGGACGGGCCACCGCCGCCCCCCTCCTTCGCGGCGCTCGCGGAAGGTCCGTGGACGGGACGCGTGGCGATTGGAGATCCGCTGACGTCGGGCACCGCCTTCACCTGGGCCGTGTTCTGCGACGCGAAGTACGGCGAGTCCTTCTTCCCCGGGCTGCGCCAGCGAGGCGCCATCGTCGCGGGAGGCAACGCGGCGGTGCTCCAGAAGGTGGAGAGCGGCGAGGCGGATGCGGGCGTGCTTCTCCTGGAGAACGCGCTCGCGGCCCAGGCCCGCGGCAGTCCCATCCAGGTGGTGTGGCCCACCGATGGCGCCGTCGTCATTCCCGGCCCCGCGGCCCTCTTCGCGACGACGCCCAACCCCGTCGCGGCGAAGGCGGTGGTGGACGTGCTGCTGTCGCCCGAAGGCCAGCGCATCATCGTGGAGAAGGGAGACATGCACGCGGTGGACCCCAGGCTCGCGGGCCCTCGGGGAGAGGCCGGTGTCTCGGAGTTGCTGGAGCGCGCGCGCCCATGGACGCCCGAGCTGCTCGAGCGCGGGCTCACACAGGGCGGCGCCGTGAAGGAGCGCTTCCGCCAGGCCTTCTCACAATGAGCGCGGCGGCCCCCAAATCCCAGTGGCTGGGGCTCGGCCTGTGGTTGGTGCCGGTGCTCTGCTTCTCCGTGTTTCCGGTGGCCGCGCTGCTCTGGCGAGGCCTGGGGCCCGCCGGGACGGGCGGACTGGACTGGCTGCTCGCCGAAAGTGGCGCGCTGGGGAACACGCTGCTCATCGCCACGGGCGCGGCGGTGCTGGCCTTCGTCCTGGGAGCGCCACTGGCGCTGGTGCTGCAACGCACCGACCTGCCCCTGCGCGGGGCCTTCACGGTGCTGTTCACCCTGCCCTCCGCCGTGCCCGCGTTCATCTGGGGCATGGGCTGGCTGTCGCTCGCGAGCCCTCGAGCGGGGTACCTCAACCGGCTGCTCGGCGATGACACCTTCGACATCTACGGCCCCGCGGGCATCGCCTTCGTGGAGGGCGTGTCGGGCCTCCCGCTGGTGCTGCTGGCGGGCGCGGCGGCCCTGCGGCGCGTGGACCCGGCGGTGGAGGAAGCCGCGCGCGTCTGCGGAGCGTCGACGTCCCGGGCGCTGCTGACGACGACGCTGCCGCTGGCGCTGCCCTCCCTGCTGTCGGGCGCGGTGATGGTGTTCCTCATGGCGGCCTCGTCCTTCGGCGTGCCGTACCTGCTGGGCGTGTCAGCCTCACCGCCCACGCGGGTGCTCACCACGCGCATCTATGAACTGGTGCTGATGGGCGGTGACGAGGGCCTGGCGCGCGCCGCGCAACTGGCGACATCGCTGCTGCTGCTCGCCCCCATGGCGATGCTGGTGACCTGGGCGCTGGGCCGGGCCGGCCGGGTCCGCCTCAGCGCGGGCAAGGGACTGTCGTCCCGTCCCTTCCCGCTGGGACGCGCACGCGGGCTCGTCCTGGGCGCGGTGAGCATGACGGCCGCGGTGCTGGTGCTGCTCCCGCTGGGAGCCATCCTCCTCACGTCGCTCCAGCGCAGCTTCGGCGCGGCGCTGACCTGGGAGACGTTGACGCTGACGCACTGGGCGGGTGTGTTGCTGGAGCCGCGCACGCTGCACGCCACGGGGCGCAGCGTCCTGCTGGCGGCGGGCGCGGGTGTCCTGGTGTGTGGGCTGGGGCTCGCGGCGGCGGTGCTGCGACGCGGGCTGCGCCGCCTGGGCACGGGCGTGGAGGCGCTGGCGGTATGGCCCTACGCGGTGCCGGGGACGGTGCTGGCCCTGGCGCTGCTGCTCGCGTTCTCCCGGGACTTGCGCTTCATCCTGCTGGACCGCGTCGCCTTCGTGCTCGCGCTGGCACACACGCCGTGGCTGCTGCTCATCGCCTACGTGGCGAAGTACCTCGCGCTGGGCGCGCGCAACAGCGAGGAGGCGCTCGCGCAACTGGACGCCTCGCTCACCGAGGCCGCGCGCGTCAGTGGTGCCAGCCCCTGGCGCGCGTTCGTGGATGCGCCCCTGCCCCTGCTGCGGCCGGCGCTCACCGCGGCCTTCGTCCTGGCGTTCCTCGCCTGTGCGACGGAAATCACGATGTCCGTCCTGCTCGTTCCCGCGGGAACCGAGGTGCTCGGGACGCTGCTGTTCGAGCTCCAGAGCTACGCGGACCCCGCCGCCGCCGCGGTGCTGGCATGTGCCTTCATCGCGCTGGTGGTGGTGGGGCAGGCGCTGCTCGCGCTGCTGACCCGGCGGCCCTTGGACACGCGGTGATGGCGGAGGTGTCCGACATCGCCAGGGAGCCGGCGGCTTCCTGGCGATGCCTTCAGGACCTGCTCGCCATTACATGCACGCGCAGTACGTGCCCCGGATGCAGTGCCCGAATCCCTCGCCACAGAAGTGGTCACAGTCCGAGTTGCGCTCACAGATGGACTGTGTGAACTCAGGAGCGTTGGCCTCGGCCGTGGACGGCATGAACGCCATTCCGAAACCCGCCGCCAGTCCCACACCCAGCGCCATCAGCATCGCAATTCCATTCTTCTTCATCGCGTGACTCCTTTCGGGGAGCCTCCAGCCTAACTCCAGACTCAGACACGAGGCAGCCAATCCACACGCCGCGTGCTTCCGCGACGCAACAGCAGACTTCCTGACACACAGCGACATGGTGTTTCGGACACGGCCTCGAAGCACCGTCGCGCCAAAACCGAGGGACTCACGGCAAACGGCGGCGGCCAGGGTAGACTCCGTCACCGCCGCATGAGCAACTTTCGACGCGCCACTCGTGACGACAACACCGCGCTGCTCGACCTGTTCGGCACGGTGCCCATGCAGGGAGACCTGGTCCTCTCCGCACAGCGAGCGCCCGACTACTTCGGCCTCTACACCATGCAGCGCGGAGAGACGGAGGTCTGGGTCCACGGCGAGCACGGCCAGCTGGACGGCATGGGCGCCGTGCACGTGCGCGATGGCTGGCTGGAGGGCCGTCCGTGCCGGGTGGGCTACCTGGGAGACCTGCGCACCCGCTTCTCCGCGCGCCGGAACCGCGGCCTCGCGCGCTTCTACGGGCCCATGATTGAGGAGAGCGCCCAGCGCCTGGGCGTGGACACCTTCCTCACGGCCGTCATGGCCTCCAATGCCCCCGCGCTCCATGCGCTCGTGCGGCGGCGGCCCGGGCGCGTGAGCCAGCCGCACTACGCCCTGCTCCGTCGCTTCTCCGCTGTGTCCATCCAGTTCCTGCTCCGCCGCCGTCCCCGGCCAAGCGCCGTTACCGTGCGGCGCGCCACGCCCGCGGACGTCCCCGCTGTCTCGGCGTTGCTGGATGCCGACCACCGCGCGCGTCCTTTCGGCTACCGCTTCGACACGGGCGAGTTGGAGCACCGCCTCGCCCACTGGCCCGGACTGCGAATCGAAGACACCTATCTGGCCTTCGACGCGACCGGCGCGCTGGTGGGCTGCACCAGCGCCTGGAACCCGGAAGCCGTGAAGCGCTACCGCGTCCATGCCTACCGTGGAGGCATGCGCTGGGTGCGGTGGGGCTGGGACACGCTGGCCACCGCGCTCCGCGCGCCGCGCCTGCCCGCGCCGGGCAGCGACTTCCGCTACTTCTATCTCTGCAACACCAGCGTGCGCGGAGAAGACCCGGCCGTCTTCCGCGCGCTCGTGGAGCGGGTGTACGCGGACTTTCACGGCCAGGGCTTCCACTTCTTCACGCTGTACCAGGACGAACTGGACCCGCTGGCACCCGCGCTGAAGGGCTTCCTCCAGCGGCGCCTCGACTTCCACCTCTACGCCGTGACGCCCGCCTCACGTCCCCGGGACACCTTCCCCGCCGGGCGGACCGGCTTTGAAATCTGCCTGCCCTGACGCACTCACTCCGCTTGGAGCGTGAAGCGCCAGGGGACCTGCTCCAGGCCGGAAGCTCCGGCGAGAAACAGCGTATGGAGACCGCTCCGGCTCGCCACGAACCGTCCGTCCCGCAGATTCGCCAGGAGACCGCCAGGCGCGATGAGCGTCACGCGGAGCGCGCCAGCGTCCAGGCCCAGCCGGTACGCGCGCCCCTCCTCCAGCCAGACGGAGAACACGTCCGTGTCGACGGCCGACTGGACCACGCCGGACACCGAAGCCGGCAGCGCCAGCACCTGCGCATCCTCGCTGGAGTCCGGATGGTCATCGAAGGCCACCTCCTCCAGCGTCAGGGAGAAACCCTCCACGCCATTCAGGGGCTGGAACATCAGGGTGACCTGCCGGGCGTCCCTCGCGCTGAAGAGATGGCGGCCGCCCCCCAACCCCAGGATTCCCACGGCGCCTCGCGGGTTCAGGGACAGGTCGGCGAACGGCGCATAGGACGCAAGATAGATGGCACGTGCCTGGGTGTAGAAGGCGATGGCATCCGTGTCCTGAGGTGAGTCGAAGCGGCCCGTGATGGTGGTTCCCGGAGACATGAAAGTCGCCGTCTCTGGAGAGTCGCCGTGGTCATCCGTTCCCGCGTCCACCAGCGTCAGCACGAAGGAGTGCGCCCAGGGAGTCCCGCCTTGGATGCGAAGGGAGTAGGTGCCCCAGCGATTCATTCGGACCCGCAACTGGTCGGTCGTCGTGAGCGCCACGTTCGCGCCATCTTCGTCCACCACCTGGGCCGACCACCGCCCGGCCCCTTCCGTCCGCACCGTGTAGACATGCCCGGGCTCCCCCGTGAAGGAGAAGACATCCACGTCATCACGCGACTGAAGGGTGACCGCCACCGGGACACCCGGCGTCATGGGCGTGGCGGTCTCCTGTGTGTCGCCATGCTCATCGGGCCCCAGGTCCTCGAAGCGGCAGGCGGCATCCACCGGGAAGGTGCCTTGGTCGGCAGCCAGCATCAGGAGCCAGTCTCGCTCGGACGTCGCCTGCAGGCTCACCGTGAGCGGCTCCCCTGACGTGCCCTGCACCGCATCCATCAGCAAGCCGGTCGCGGACCGCAGCGTCAATTGAAGGAACGGGTTGGGAGCCTGCTCACAGATGAAGCGGTAGCCATGCCCCACCCGCGAGCGGAAGGTGAACGCATCCGCGTCAAAGGGCGAGGAGAGCCGCACGGGGAACGACGTGCCGGAGCCGGCCTCCACGACGGTGGCCTCCTCCAACGTATCGCCATGGTCGTCCACGCCCAGCGACTCCAGCTCGTACGTGTAGCGCCCGTGCGAGTCCCTGCTGGAGACCTCGAAGTACCAGGTGCCCTCGGAGAGCGTGGGGAACCACGACACCGTCGCCCCCTCGACAATGGAAGGCATGTCCTGCGCGTTCCCAGCCACATCCAGCAACCGCACCCGGCACTCCACCAGCGTCAGCCGCGTGCACGAGAAGCGATACAGGCCGCTCGCCTCCACGGTGACGGCGAACAAGTCCCTGTCCAGCATCGCCTCCCGCCAGCCCTTGTCGATGCGGCCCTCCTGGGGTGACATGGGGAGCGTCAGCACCGTCGCGCTGTCGGGCGAGCCCCCATGGTCATCCGGCTGCGTGAAGGCGGCGACCGAGCACGTCAGCCCCGCGGCCCGCTCCCACGGTCCGCAGCGGCACATGGGCTGCCCCGCGTTGGAGAAGCAGGTGCCCGCGGTGCACCGCAGCCCCGCGCAGGCCACCTCATCCCCGGGCAACTCCACGGTGTGGCACGAAGCCAGCCCCAGGACGAGGAGCAGGACCACCGGAAGCAGCCCCGGGGACCGGGCGGAACGCCGTGCATGGACCATGACGTTCCGCCCTCCCATTCAGACCACCCGGTGCTTCCAGGTTCCGCGCCGGAACAGGATGACGGCCACCAGCGCCATCACCGAGAACGCCACCGAGATGGAAAGGAATGCCCCCGGCGGCCCCAAACCCAGGGGTCCGGAGAGCACCCACGCCAGGGGCAGCTCCAACAGCCAGAAGCAACAGATGTTGAGCACGGTGGGCGTGGTGGTGTCCCCTGCTCCGTTGAAGGCCTGCGTCAACACCATGCCGAAAGCATAGAACAGGAAGCTGGCGCTCAGGATGCGCAGGGCGAGCACCGCTTCCTTCATGACCGCGGCGTCGTTCGTGAAGATGCCCACCACCGGATTGGCCGCGAGGACGAACAGCAGCCCCAGCGAGCCCAGGAAGACGGCGTTTATGCGCCCCGCCGTCCACACCGCGTGCTCGCCCCGCTCCGGCTTTCCCGCGCCCAGGCTCTGTCCCACCATGGTGGCCGCCGCGTTGCTCAGCCCCCACGAGGGCAGCAGCGCGAACAGCACGATTCGCAACGCGATGGTGTAGCCCGCCACCGCCGCGCTGCCGAACGTGGCCACGATGCGGGCCAGCACCACCCAGCTCGTCGTGCCCACCAACGCCTGGGCCGTGCCCGCGCCCGACATCCGCAGCATGGCCAGCATCGTCCCCGGTTCCAGGCGCAGGTGCTCGCGCCGCAGCCGCAGCCGACCGGAGCCCTGCGCCAACCGGTAGAGCTGGTACACCACGCCGCAGGAGCGCCCGAAGGTGGTGGCCACCGCGGCGCCCATGACGCCCAGCTCCGGGAAGGGCCCCACGCCGAAGATGAGGAGCGGCGCCAGCACGATGTTGATGGCGTTGGCCAGCCACAACACGCGCATGGCGATGGCCGCGTCCCCCGCGCCGCGGAAGATGGCGTTGATGAGGAACAGCAGCAGGACGCTGCCCATGCCGCCCAGCATCACCTGCGTATAGCGGATGCCGTGTTCCAGCACCCACGGCGAGCCGCCCATCAGCGCCATCAACGGCCGCGCGAAGTAGACGCCCGCCACCGACACCGGAATGGACAACACGACGCCCAGCCCCACCGCCTGCACCGCCGTGCGCGCGGCCCGCTCCGGGTCGCCTTCACCGATGCGGCGGGACACCAGCGCCGTGGCGCCGATGCTCAGCCCCGCGGCCGCCGCGTAGATGATGGTGAGCAGCGACTCCGTCAGTCCCACCGCCGCCACCGCGTCCGCCCCCAGCCGGCCGACGAAGAAGACGTCGACGACGGCGAAGACGGACTCCATCATCATCTCCAGCACCATCGGCACGGCGAGCAGGAAGATGGCGCTGCGAACTGGAAGCCGGGTGAGGTCCCTCTCGGTTCCGTGAATGGCTTCCTTCACCGAAGCCCAGAACCCCTGAGGCCCCTCTTCGGGCGGACCTCCTGCTTCCGCCGGAACGGGTTCGAACCCGACCGGGGATGACTCAGACATGCCTGCCTCCGTTGGCGCCCTTCTGTCAGGAAGGCCGAAAGAGGTCCAGGGACGCCACGCCCCACGACACCTGACGCCTCTCCCCTCCCGCCCCCCTGCGCGGCGAGCGGGCAACCGCCCCCAGGGCAAGGCCCGGCCCTGAGAGCGTCGGACGCTGGACAACCTACCTGCGCCGTCGGGCCGTCGGGCCGCCGAGCGCGTGGGTGTAGGGTGCCGCGTCAATGGTCATCAGCCTGCCGCACGAAAGTGCGCCCGCGGTGCCTGTCGGGGGGGCCGCGCACTTCAGCCTCTCCAGCAGCGCTCGGGTGCTGGGAACTCTCCTCCTGGGTCCGGGAGCCAACATCGCGCAAGGCGCGGTGGTGCGCTCGCACGAAGGCGCCGTGCGGTTGGGCGCCGGCTCGGCCGTACTGGAGAACGGTGTCATCATCGGACTGCCGCAGCAGCCCGTCACGGTGGGAGAGCGTACCTTCCTGGACCACCGCAGCGTCGTAATCGGCGCGGAGGTCGGCGCGCTCTGCAATGTGGGAGGTGGCTCCATCCTCATGCCCGGCGCGCGCATCGGCACGCGCTGCCTGCTGGCGGAAGGAACGCTCATTCCAGCGGGCACCGTGGTGCCGGACGACTCCGTCGTCGTGGGCCGCCCCGGCCGCATTCTCCGTCGAACCACCGCGGATGACCTGGAACGGCTCCGGAAGCGCCGCGGCGGAAGCCTCGACCTGCCGGGCCAGCCACTCACCGCTTTCTCCGCGAGAGATCGCGCAGAGGACGCCCCCATGGGACAGCTCTATACGTTTCGCGACAAGCACCCACTGGTGCACCCCACCGCCACCCTCTTCTCCTCGGCCGAGGTGACAGGGGACGTCATCATCGGCCCGGGCTGCATCATTGGCCCCGGGGTCAAAATCCTCGGGGATGGCAATGGTCCAGTCCGCATCGGCGCGGGCGTGCAGGTGCTGGCCAACACCGTGCTGCACCGGCTGTCGGACCACACGCTGACGCTGGAGGACGGCGCCATCATCGGTCCGGGCTGCACGGTGCATGGCAGCCACGTGGGCGCGAACACCGTGGTGGAGCCGGGTGCCATCCTCTGTGACGGAACGCGGCTGGGACGCGGCAGCTTCGTGGGCGCGGGCAGCCTGGTAAAGCAGGGCAGCGCCTTCGCGGATGGTGCGCACATCGAAGGCTTCCCGGCGACACAGACGGGTACGTTGGCGTCCCTGCCGCCGGTGCCCCGCTGGGCGCTGCGGCCGGAAGACCTGCCGGGGCTGCGGCGCATCGGCTAGCGCGCCCGCATGCTCACCGCTGCCTGTCCGCGTGATTGAAGGCCGCGAGCAGCGTGCCCATGGCATGGAACGCCAGTCCCATGCCCCAGCCGATGGCGGGGTACTGCACCCACCAACCGGGCCCCGAAAACAGGTCGATGAAGGTGAGCCCTCCCATGACGATGGTGTAGCTCGTCGCGTGTGACGCAAGGCCCATGTAGGCCCTGCGCATGCGGCGCTGCGCCTTGTCGCGTCCCGCGCGCGCGGAGATGACGCTCTCCACGGCGGCTTCGCTCACGCCCATCTCCCGGGCCATGGCGAGCAGGTCCTCCCGGGTGAGCGAGCGATCCACGTCCTTGCCCGCCAACGCGCGAGCCGTGGCCTCACGGATGATGTCCGCGGCCTCGTTCTGGGAAAAACTCGGAGGTGCACTGCGCTGCCGTGTGTCCGCCATGGGACGGGGACGCTAGCGCGGCGTATCCGCCACGAAAAGAGAAGCAATCCCCCATGCCCACCAGGAAATCGAAATCGGCGGCGATGGAAGCCGGGGTGCGCTCGAGTCGCTCTATCGGTGAGTGACGCTCCGGGACGCGCGTCCGTGGCAGGGGGGCGCCTCCCGCGGCCGTAATTGAAGGGGACTGAATGCCTCCCGGGACCTCCCGTCAGAAGGAGCAAGACGACGAAACAAGGCCACGGTGGCCATGAACGGGAGGCAGTCATGCGTGGAAAGCTGATGCGGGTGCTTGTGGTCATCGCAATGTCCGTCGGAAGCCCGGTCCTCGCGCAGGGCGTGCATGGCGCCTCCGGAATCCAGGCCCCCAACAACACCCAGGCCTGGGCACGGGGTGGCAGCGTGGATGCCGCGCGGCAGCGCGCGGAGAACGAGCGGCTGGAGCGGGAACGGCAGGCCCGCATCGAACGCGAGAAGAAGGCGCGACAGGAGCGGGAGCGGCAGGCCCGCCTGGAGCGCGCGCGCCAGGAACGGGAGCGTCTGGCCCGCCTGGAACGCGAGCGGCAGGAGCGCGAACGCATCGCCCGCCTGGAGCGTGAGCGGCAGGAGCGTGAACGCATCGCCCGCATCGAACGTGAGCGACAGGAGCGCGAACGCATCGCCCGCCTGGAGCGTGAGCGCCAGGAGCGGGAACGCATCGCCCGTCTGGAGCGTGAGCGGCAGGAGCGCGCACGCTGGAACCGCGACAATCCCATGCACGGGCGCTCCGCGAGCAACTCCCGGCATGGCTAGTCTCCAGAGCATCCACCCCACGGACAGCCCCCGTGGGGTGGATGCTTCAGTCGCGCATTCGCGTAACCCAGCGGTGGAGCAGGTCCACGCCGTGCCGGTCCACCTCCTCCGTGGTGAGTGATTCGTGGCGCGCATGGCGCGGCCTGCCCTTGCCCGGAACGACGGCCGGTGCACGAACTCCAGGCGCTCAATCCACGCGCCGCCACCGCTTGCAGGAACTTGCTGCCCCAGACAGCCGCCTGCGCCTTTCAGCGGTGAACCCGAGTCAAGCGCGCCAGCCCACCAGTGACGGCTTCCGTGCGCTCCACTGCCCCCGGGGGTCGTTCCGCGTCGAAAGGCCCCGACAGAATAATGAGGCGCCCACGCACATGGTGAGGACGATGCCTCCATCCGACGCCGCAGCTCTCGGGAGCAGCCACCGGCAGCCAGCCAGCGAAACCCCCGTCGGGTATCCCTTGGAGCATGCCCACACGGTCCAGTTCTATGAGGACGAGGCAATCGTCATCGACATCGTCGAGGCCTACATCACGGGCGGGCTCGAACGAGGAGACCCGCTCGTCATCATCGCCCAGGCGAGCCACCGGCAGCAGCTCATCGCGCGGCTGGTGGCCTCGGGCGTGGACACCGCAGCGGTCATCGCGAGCGGGCAGCTCACCCTGCTCGAAGCCCGTGAGACACTCGCGCGCTTCATGGTGGGGGGACGCCCGGACTGGGAGCGCTTCCGCGAAGTCATCGGCACCGTGATTGAGCACAGCCTCGCGGCCGCGCGCCCCGGCGTCAAGGTACGCGCCTACGGCGAGATGGTGGATGTCCTCTGCCTGGATGGGATGCCGGACGTGGCGGTGGAGCTGGAGGCACTGTGGAATGACCTCAGCGTGCTGTACCCCCTGTCCCTCCTGTGCACCTACGCCATCGGCCACTTCGGCCAGGCGGCGCACGCACGGCCCTTCCTCGATGTCTGCAAGGCGCACGCACACGTCATTCCCACCGAGCGCTACACACGGCTCGCGGATTCGGAAGGACGGCTGCGAGAAGTCACCCTCCTCCAGCAGCGCGCCCAGGCACTGGAGGCGGAAGTCAAACAGCGGCAGCAGGCGGAGCAGGCCCTCCACGAGGCCCTCCATCGCCGGGATGAATTCCTGGCCCTGGCCGGTCACGAGCTGAAGACGCCCCTGACCGCGCTCCAGCTCCAACTCCAATCACTCCCCTCCGCGGTGGCGCGGAAGGACGGTGGCGGACGCCTGCTGGAGCGGCTGGACAAGGCCATCCGCCATACCGAGCGGCTCGCCACGCACATCGACGGGTTGCTCGACGTCTCCCGCATAGGAGAAGGCCAGGTGCCCTTGATGATGGAGCCGCTCGACCTGTCACGGCTCGTCCGAGAAACGGTTGCCCGCGCCATGACTCCGGCGGCCGAGGCGGACTGCCCCATCCAGTTGAGGGCGGAGGTCCCCATCGAAGGCGTGTGGGACCCGCTGCGGATTCAGCAGGTGGTGGGCAACCTCCTGGTCAACGCCTTCAAGTACGGCAAGGGCCGGCCCATCGAGGTGCGGGTGGACGGCGCACCGGACCACGCGCGCATCCTCGTGAGAGACCACGGCATCGGCATTGCCCCCGAGCACCAGGAGCGCATCTTCCACCGCTTCGAACGCGCCGTTCCCTCGAGCGCCTTTGGAGGACTGGGCCTGGGGCTCTACGCGGCCCGTCAGGTCGTGGTGGCCCACGGCGGCACCCTCCGCGTGGAGAGCGAGTTGGGCCAGGGCGCCACCTTCATCGTGGAGTTGCCCTACCGTCCGCAGTAGCGCGGCGACGGACTCAAATCCAGAAGGCCATGTCGCGCTCGGCGTCCTCGGGCCCCGAGCCCTGGCCGCCCTCCCGCAGCCAGCGGCGATACGCCTCGATGTCGGCGTGGTGCAGGTCCGCCTCCGTGCCGGAGTAGACGCCTCCACCCGGGCCGTCCAGCAGCGCCTCGCGCTGGATATCCATGATGACCACGTCCTGCTGGATGACCTGCCGCGTGTACCACCGCACCAGCGGCATCATGGCGCGTCCCACCAGCGCACCGGGGACATCCACCGGCAACCGATAGCTGATGGCCGTGTAGACGAGGCTGTCCGTAGGCCCGATGGGCGTGCACTGCGAATTGATGACGAAGCCGTGCTCGCCCCACAGGTAGTCCACGCGCGTGACATTGGGGACGTAGAACTTGTCCGTGTGGAGCAGCGGCAGTCCGCGCGGATTGAAGAGCCGGCCCAGGCCCGTGACGGTGTCCTGTGCCTGCTTGTACGTCACCAACACGCTGCCCGCCGTGCGCCGCACCGTGGCCGGCACTCGCTTGCTGGCGGGCCTGCGGAACCAACCTGGATGCACGAAGAGCGTGTGCGGGACGTCCATGAAGTTCTCGACGAGGTTCGTCACCCCGTTCGGGAAGCGCGTCACCATGAAGTAGACGGTCCACCCCTCCTGGTCCCAATAGGGCACGCGGAATGGCGCGGACCGCGCGGGCTCGGCGCCGCCCATGTAGACGAAGACAAGGCCGTCCTGCTCTAGGGTGGGAAAGCGCGTCAGGCGTCCCAGCGCGCAGGGCGCGGTCGCCAGTCCCTCCCGCGCGCAGGCGTCGGCGTCGAGCAACTCGCTTCGCTGCGAGGGCCCCAACGAGGGCACCTCCACCACGGCGCCCGACGCGTCGTAGACCCAGCCGTGATACGGGCAGCCGATGCGGCCATCGAAGACCGCGCCCCGGGACAGCCGCGCGTTGCGGTGCAGACACCGGTCCCGGAGAGCGGTGGGCTGCCCATGTACGTCACGGAAGAGAACCACCCCCGTGCCGAAGAGCGTCCGCGCCAGGGGCTCGCCTTGCTTCAGCTCGGTGGAGAGACACGCCACGTACCAGAAGTCCTTCAGCGCGCCACAGCGCGTGAGGTCGGCTTCGGCTTCCAGGTCCACGTTGGGGGCGGGCGAGGTGTCGCGCGAATACAGACGCAGTGGCGGTCTCATGTGGCGGCTCCGGAGAAATGGTCCGACCAGCCCGTCAGGCGGTGCAGGTCCACGGGCTTGATGTCGCCCGCGCGCTGACCCAGCGCGACGCAGCGGGCCTCGTAGCGGCGAGCCCCGTCCGCCACGCGCACGGCGCGCACCGGACCGAGCTGTCCCAGGGCTCGCGCGTAGCCGTAGTGGTGTCCCTCGCAGAGGGCGTGCTCCACGGCCTCCGCAGCAGCTGCGAGCCGTGGGGCGGGGGCGTCCGTCTCCAGGAACAAGACGTAGGACGGCGCGGGAGTCCACTCGGGCGCCAGCATGGCGAAGCCGGGGCGCGCGCCGCCAAAGAAGTCCGGAAGCACGGCATCCAGCACGGCCCCCACGCGCGTGCCGGCGAGCTTCTCGCCCACCAGGTCACAAACGGCGTCCGCTCGGCCGACGAAGCGAAGGCAGGGCGTCGCGTGTTGGAAGCCCTCCACGCGGACCAGGTCGCCCAGGCGGTAGCGCAGCAGGCCACCCGAGGTGGACAACAACACCGTGTACGTGCGGCCCTGCTCCAGCTCGTGTGCGAGGCGAGGTCGCGAGGTGAGCTGCTCGCTGTCGATGAACTCGAAGAAGTGGCTGCGCACCGCGAGCACGGGGGCGGGCGCATCGAAGAGGGGCACGGTGACGACGCCCTCCGTGGCCAGCAGCCCCTTGCCCTGCACCTCCACGCCCGGAAAGCGGCGGCATGCGGCGGGCAGCGTGTGGGCGGCCTGTGCGTCCGTCCACATGCTGAGGAGCGACAATCGAGGCCACAGCTCGCGAGCGCTCCAGCCACCTCGCAGCACCTCACGCAGCAGCGAAGCCCGCTCCGGGCGCGGAGAGAAGCGCATCTGGGCCAGCACCGCTTGCATCGCGGCTTCATCGTGCGCGGCGCCGGACGCTGGCGGCCGGCAGCGCCCTCGCGTCAGGTCATCGGCCAGTCGCTCCCCGTGCCGCTCCAGCGCGTCCATGAGGAGCGTGAGAAAGCTGGGGTTCCACACGCTGATGAGAGACAGGTCCTCGCGGGCGACGAGATGCCAGAGCGTCACGTAGCGACAGGACTCCACATCCGGCAATGCCCCCACTTCACCGGGCACCGCGAAGATGCGGGACAGCAAGGGGCGCAGCACGCGCGAGAAGTAGGCGCTGTCCTCCGCGCTGCCCACGGGAATGCCGCCCGCGGTGCGGGCCTGCTTTCGCGCCAGTGGGGAGATGGACCAGTAGCTGGCGCCCTCGCGCAACGCGGGCCGGCGGTGGAGCAGCTCGAAGAGCATGGGGGCCAGGGCGCGCTGGAACTCGGCCAGGAGTCCGCGTGTCATGGGCACCCGCTTGCTGGCGCCCGAAGAGCCGCCTGAGAGTTCGAAGCGCAGCACTGGCTCACGCGTGAGCACCCGGGCCTCGCCCGCGGCGATGCGCTCCACGTCCGGAGCCAGCGCGTCCGGAGTCACCCACGGCACAGCGGCCTGGAAGTCACGGGCGTCGCGGATGCGGTGGAAGCCAGGAATGCGCTCCGCTTGCACGCTGCCCGCGGCCGAACGAATCACCCGCTGCAGACACACCGCCTGCGCGGCCTCCGGATGGCGCAAGGCCCGGTAGAAGCGCAGCGCGGAGGGAGCGAGCACGGCCCGCAGGCCGCTCAACGGCAGGGAGGAAGCATCCACGACGGCCTCACGTCCCCACGCGGACACCGGCGTTCCGCAGCCCTCGCCGGGCCCAGCCGCGAAGCTGTCCGGACACGCTCCGCCCCAGCGCCAGGAAGAGGTCCCACCAGCGAATCTCCACCAGGCACACCAGCTCCTCGCCCTCGCCATGGCGCGGATTGCGCTCGGCGAAGAAGGCGATGTCGGGGTGCAGTGCCGCCGCGCGGTCGATGGGCGCGACGCCATCCCGCACGCGATAGTGCGCGCCCTGGAAACGGAGCGTGCCCCGCGATGCGTCGTACTGCGCGCCGAACCAGCGGGTGGCCAGCGCGCGCAGGAAGTCGGCGCGGCCGGGAGGCGGCGTCCAGTCCCGCCGAGGCATCGTCCTGGGGAAGTAGTTCACCGCGAGCAGGTACGTCTTGAAGCCGGCGCTCAACAGCAGCCAGTGCACCGGCCGCAGGGGATGGCGGAGCTTGCGCGACAACACGAAGCGCCCGAAGCACACCTGCAACACCTTGTGGCCCCACCAGTCGGGGTGGATGACCGTGTCGCCCGAATACACCACCTCCACCCGCTGCCCGCCCGCGAGTTCCTCGGCGACGCGCAGCGTGCTGAAGCCCACCAACTCCCCGCCTCGCCGCGTGTGGAGGAGGATGACGTATTGCTTGGCCTCCAGATCCTCGGCGAAGCGCTCCGGCGACACGCCCGTGTAGCAGAGCTGCATCAGCGCCAGCATCTGCCCACGCTGCGCCTCCGTGAGCGCATCACACCGCACCGTCGCCCCCTTGAGCGGCGACATCATGGCCGGGCACGCCCCTGCAACACCTCCGCGTCAGGAGGCTGCCGAAGCTCATGCGTGCGGTCCGGCGACAGCGATACCTCCTGCACGTCGCCCCCGTACCAGTGCACCCGCGCCGTCACCGGCCCCGAGTACCGGCCCAGCCCGAAATGCAGCCGGGCGTCCGCCGATGCGGAGAAGCCGCCCATCAACCCCACCTCCTGCACCTGCTCCACGCGCTTGCCCGCCTCCTCGTAGGAGACGACCACCCGGGTGCCCACCGCGCTCCGGTGTGTGCGACCACCGTGGCCCACCAACGAGAGCCCCACGAAGTGCGCATCCTGACGCCCCTCCAAGCGCAGCGTGTTGCGATACAGCGACACGGGCCCGTGCTGATTGGTGATGAGCGCATCCAGGTCGCCATCCCCATCCATGTCCGACAGCAGCACGCCTCGCGAGTTGTCCGGGTCGTCCAACCCGAGCTCGCGCGCCAGGTCCACGAAGTGTCCGGGCTTCGCGTCGCCCAGGTTGAGGTACGCGCGGCGCGCTTCGTTCGGGTAGATGGTGCGGCCCCGGATGTCGCCCCACTTGTCCGCGTACGTGTGGACCTCCGGACCGGACTGCATCAGCTTGTGATTCACGTACCAGTAGTCCTTGCGCTGGCCGTCGGGGATGCGCCACCGCGCCGCGTCCAGGCGGTCATCCACCATGCCATTGGCCTGCACCAGGTCCGGCCAACCATCGTTGTCCAGGTCTCCCGCCGCCGCGCCCCAGCCGAAGCGCCGCTCGTTGAGCGCGCCTCGGAAGGTGGCCTCGTCCCGGAACTCCGGCGTGAAGGCGTCCTTCCCGGGGCCCACCATCCACAGCAGGCTGCCCTCCGCCTGGAGCGAGTGGTGGACGTTGGAGACGTACAGGTCCAACCAGCCGTTGCGGTCGAAGTCCGCCACGGAGGCATTCATGCCCTTGTACGTGTCCTTTCCAATCTCGCCGAAGAGCCGGCCCGCCACGCGGCGGAAGTGCTTGCCGCCCTCGTTGAGGTAGACGTCGTCCGGCCCGAAGTCGTTGGCCACGTACAGGTCCGTCCACCCGTCGCGATTGAAGTCCACCGTGCTCACCGCCAGCGACCAGTGCGTCTCCGGCATGCCCATCGCGGCGATGTCCACCTTCTCGAAGGTGCCGTCTCCCTTGCCACGATAGAGCGCGTTGAGCCCACCGTTGGCCGCGTTGTGCCAGCCATCATGCATGAAGCGGAACATGCGGCGGTCGTCGGGGTGCTCGGGCTCGGGCAGCCGGAAGAGGTTGAGCGGCACTGGCGGCTCGTAGCCCGGCAGATGCGTGGTCATCACGTTGAGCACGAAGAGGTCCAGGTGTCCGTCCCGGTCGTAGTCCAGGAAGGTGAGACCCAGGCTCACCGCGTGGTCCGTCACGCCCGCGGCCTCCGTCACGTCCTCGAAGCCCGCGGTGCCCGTCTCTCGCAGCGTGTTGCGCAGCAGCCCGACGGGCCCGAAGGCCACCGCCACCGCGAGGTCCAGGTCGCCGTCACCGTCCCAGTCCACGAAGGTGCCGCCGCCCGGCAGGCCCTCTTCCTTGTAGCGGGAGGCGAAGCGCTCCAGCGCGGGCACGGGCACCCGTTCGAAGCGGAGGTCGCCGAGGTTGCGATAGAGGATCGCATGGTCCTCGGGCCGCGCCAGCGGGTGCGTGAGGAACAGGTCCGGCCGGCCGTCCCCGTCGTAGTCCCCCACGGCGACGGAATCCCCCACCGCCACCAGCCACTTCGCGACATGCCCCAGCCGTGGGTCCAGCTCCTCGAGCGTGTTGCCCATGGTGGAGTCGAGCCCCGCGGCCCGCGCCTCCACGCGCTCCATGCGGAACTCCAGCGGCGGGGTCCGGACTCCGGGCGTGGCGGCCAGGGTGTAGCCACCCACCATGAGACCTCCCAGCCCGCCCACCACCGCCGCACGCTTCAGCCAGCCGGAGGACACCAGCGTGCTCAGCGACTCGCGCAACCCTCGCTGCCAGGCGGCTCGCGCGTGGAGGAAGAGGAAGCGGACCGTGGCGCACGTGAGGGCCGCATAGAAGAACGTGTAGACGCTCTCCTTGAAGTGCAGCACCAGGTCCACCAGCGTGACCGCCAGCGCCAGCAGTATCTGCCCGCGCCGCGTGCCCGGTGACGTGGCCGGGTCGGTGAGCATGTAGAAGACGAAGATGAAGAACGACGGCGCGCCCAACGTACCGAGGAAGAGGACCTCCGGCGGCAGGTGGTGCCGGAGCACATAGGCGCGCAGCGCCGTCTGGAGTGCGTAGAAGAAGAGGAAGCTGACTACCAGCCACCCGCGCCCCACCCGGAAGAAGAAGAGCACCAGCGCCGCCATGAGGATGAAGGCGGAGAGGGCCACCTCCCCGTTGGCCCACTGGTAGGCGGGCGCGGCGGTGATGAGCTCGCGCGTGAAGAGCAGCGACATGGCCACGCCGAACATGGACGGATTGAAGACGTGGCGCCCCTGGAAGGTGAGCACGTACTTCGAGCCAATGGCGATCCACACCGGGAGGAGGAGCAGCCAGCTCGAATGCGAGTAGTTGAGCAGCAGCGCCAGCGAGCAGCAGGAGATGTACGCGCTCAGGGGGACGACCTTCTGCCGCTTCAGTCCCCAACCCAGCGCGACGTCCAGCACGCTGCCCGTCACCACGATGGCGGCCATCTGCCACGGGCTGCGGTTGAAGCCGAAGAAGGTGAAGCCGAGCACGCCGTAGAGCGTCAGCAGGAAGGCGAAGGGCAGGCGCGGGTCGTTCCAACGAGGCCAGACCCACCCCCAGCGCTCGACGCGCGGCGCCGTGTGTTGCGGGATGTACACCTGTGCAGCCGGGCTCACCCCGGGACCAACGCTCATGGAAGCCCGCCTCCCGCCGAAGCGCGTCGCCGCGCGCGTGCGGAGCGTGCCCCGTGGAGCGCGCCCTGTCCAATCAGGTCAGGGGCTTGCAAGAGCCCCTGCTGTCCATGCATCCATGCCATGCCCGGGGCGTTGCAAACTCCGGGCACAGGCCCTTCAGCACGCGCGCTTTCCGATGCTCTCTCCGCACACCCGAGCCCTTCTCGCCATCCTGGCCGCTGTCTGCATCGTGGCGGCGGCCGGGTTTCGTCACGCGCAGAATGTGAAGGGCTCACGAGGCGGACGCATCTCCGGTCCCAAGCTGGCGTGGCTCTTCTACGCGGTGTTCCTGTGGTTCCTCGCGTGCCCGCTGGTGGCGCTGGACGTGGCCGTGCCGGAGGAGGCGCGAGGCGTGCTGGGCGCGTTCGCCGCCTTCATGTGGCTGCGAGGCGTGGCGGAGCTGTACCTGCTCTACGGCGTGAAGCGCTGGCGGCCTCCGTATGGCGTGGCCCATGACGTGGCGTGCATCGCCCTGGTGCTCGGTGGCCTGTTCTGGGGCCGGGCGCGGTGGCTCGGCGTGCTCGGCCCCGAGGACCTGTGGGCCCTGGCCTTCCTGGGGCTGGTGCTCGTGAGCCTGTTCGTCGAGGTCGCCTACGCGGCCCTGTTCTTCCACGCCGTGGAAGGACGAACCACGGGTGAGGACGGCATCTGGTTCGCGGACGAAGAGCAGGCCCGGTTCCGCCGCATCAACCGGCTGACACTTGCGCTCAACGTGCCCCTGTACGCGGGACTGGTGGGCCTGCTGGCGGTGGGGGCGTGGTAACGCTTCCGCTGCCGTTTCTGGAGATCAAGAGTAGACATACCCTTGGGGGTCTTCTTTCCGTATACTGACCTGACAGGTCATACCGAATGCACTCATTCTCCATCCTCTCAGAGGCCAGTGCGCCCCAGGACTGCCTCATTGCCCAAGTTCCCGCGCCCTTGATCCCCAAGAAGTGGCGAATCAGCGCGGGACTGCCAATGGGACATCACTTCCCGCCCAATCTCATCTTTCAGATGGACCGTGGGCACCCGGGCCAAGCCATCCCAGACCTCGTGAGTAACACAGAACGCATCAGCATCGTGTCCGGCAAACTCAAGTCCTTACTGGAACAGCATGCAGCAGCCCGCATCGAATTCCTTCCCATCTCCATTGCCCGCGCCAATGGGAGAATCGCCGCGAAGGACTACTTCATCGCCAACGTGCTGGACCATGTCGATTGTGTCGACAAGGCGCGCAGCGAGGTGGAAGAGCTAAACCCCGACCCAACGATGCTTTCAGGGCTTTTCCGTCTCCAAGTCCATTCGTCCCAAATCCCAGCTGAAGCCCGTCTTTTCCGGCTCAAGAGCATGCCACCCGCAGTGCTGATCCGAGACGACCTGCGAGCCATCCTCGATGCCGCCAGCATCACTGGGGTGAAGTACATCACCATGGGCGAAGAGTGCACCATCTACTGACTCCGGACTTGCCTCTGCCAGTCGTCAAAAATTCCTGATGCACCAGACGCCCCCTCGGAACGGGTTCGGCATGGCTGCCAGTACTGGTAGTTTGCCCCGGAGCAGCTTGGACCTCCTGCCGAATCGAAAAATCATGGGACACCCTACCCTCGAGAACGAAACGCCCTTTGCCTTCGACATGATGGGGCTCGCCGACGAGGACGGGAGGCCACTGCTTCTACTCGTCGTGAAGGCCACGTACGACTTCGGAACGTCTGGGCTCAAGCTCGCGGGTGAACAGTTGCCCGTGACGTGGGGCGGCGAGTCCTGGGGCAAGCCCGGAGAGTCCAGCGACAAGTACGAACCCGAGAGCGCCTTCATCAAGCTGGCCACGGACGTAGCGCTGATTGGACATGCCTACCCGCCACAGAAGGGCGCCACCGAGGCGCTGGTGGCTCTTCAGGTCGGGCCGCTGAAGAAGGCCGTGCGCGTCGTGGGTGAGCGGACCTGGTTCAAGAGCATGGGGCATATCGCTGCCACCAAGCCGCTCCCCTTCGACAAGATTCCGCTCACGTGGGAGCGCGCTTTCGGCGGTTGGGACCGGACGGACACCGCGAAGCCAGCCTTCGAGCCGCGCAACCCCGTGGGTGTGGGCTTCCGCGCCAGTCCTCGCCACTTCGAAGAGGGACTGAAGTTGCCCAACCTGGAGGACCCCGCCACGGAGCCCCTGCGCGACTTCGGCCAGAAGGTGGTGCCCGCGGGCTTCGGCTTCACCTCCCCGCACTGGCAGCCTCGCGCCAGGTATGGCGGCACCTACGACGAGTCCTGGAACAAGTTGCGCAAGCCCTTGCTGCCCAAGGACTTCGACCGGCGGTTCTTCAACGCCGCCGCGCCGGGCCTCATCGCTCCCGGGTACCTGAAGGGGGACGAGCCAGTCATCATCGCTGGCGCCTCTCCCAAGGGCCGCCTGTCCTTCGCGCTTCCGGGCCAGGCCGCTCCGGTCGTTACCGTGGCGCTCGCAGGGGGCGAGGACGCGACGCCCCCCATGCACCTGGACACCGTGACCCTGGATACCGACGAAGAGCAGGTGACGCTCCTCTGGCGTGGACACGTCGCCCTGGGAGAGGGCCTCCACGATGTGCGGGGCCTGAAGGTCACCGCCCAGGGTATGCGCGCGCCCAAGCCGGCCTGAGCGGGGCCTGCGTAGGGACATGTCTCCAGCGGCGCCGCCGCGCTCCAGCTTCACGGGGGGGCCTGGCTCGCACCGCGTGGCCCCGCCGGGGTATTCTGTTCCCCTGGAGGTGGCAGGTATGGCGGTCAATACCGGTGTGAACAAGATGTCCGTGGTGACGAAGGACAGCGGCGGCGTCACCGTTGCCTTTCCGGACGTGTGCAAGACGCCCAGCCCGGCCGGGCCCGTGCCCATCCCCTACCCCAACGTGGCCCAGTCCTCCGACACCGACAAGGGCACGAAGAAGGTCTCCGTGGCCGGCAACCCGGTGTGCGTGAAGGACTCCAACTTCAAGATGAGCACCGGAGACGAAGCCGGCACCGCGGGCGGGGGCGTGGCCTCCAGCAAGACGAAGGGCAAGGCGGAGTTCGTCAACTTCTCCTTCGACGTGAAGTTCGAAGGGAAGAACGTGGCGCGCGCCTTCGACCTGATGCTCCACAACGACAAGAACACGCCGCCGTTCCCCGTCATGCAGGGGCCCGTCATCGCCATGGGCGGCAATGAAGGCAAGCCCCAGTGCCTGGTCTGCGAAGAAGACATCTAACAACGCGCCACGATGTCACTTCCTCCCGGTAGCCCCCTTCCCTCCGAGCGACACGACGCATCCATTCGGATGGACATGGCCAGAGACTTCCTCGCGGACGCGTCCTTCTTCTGGACGCTGCGTGAGCAAGGGCTCCTCGCCCCCGACTATTCCCTGCAGGAAATCCAAGCAGGGCCCGAGCAACGGCTGCTCGCGTGCCTGGATGCGTTGCAGCTCGGAGGTCCTCGAGTCACCCGGGAGTTGTTGCTGCCGGCGCTGTCGTCGGACGAGCCAGAGCAGGTGGCCTGTGCCGCCAGCGTCCTCTTGTCGCAGCCCGGGCAGGAACACCTCGGCGTCGTGCTCTCCACGCTGGCGGACGAAGGCGGTGCCCATCCTTCGAGCCACGGAGCCGCATGGGCGCTGGAGCTCCACCCGAGCCCTCGCGCTGTTCCCCAGCTCCTCACTTTGCTCGACGAAGGCGCCCCCGCCGTGCAGGCACGGGTGCTCGACATCCTGACGGCATGGGGGACGGCTCCGTCCCAGAAACTGGATGAGGCCGTTACGTCGAAGGATAGCGCCCTCGCCCAGGCGGGACTGCGCGCCGCCCGTCGCTTCCCTTCCCGGCTGGAACGCGCCGCGCTTCAACGAGCCCTGGAGTCCAACGACGCGGAGGTCCGCAACACGGCGCTGGAGACCGCCTTGCGTCTGGGCCACGGCTCCGCATGGACCCACTGTGTCGACGCCGTCCATCGCAAGGATGCAGGCTGGGGAGCTTCCGCAGCACTCCTCGCGATGGGGGGCGACCCTCAAGAGTTGGACCTGCTCCTGAAGGCACTCCAAGAGCCAGCGCTGCGAAAAGAGGCGCTCTGGGCGCTGGGGCTCAGCGGGCGCGTCGCCGCCGTGGGCCCCCTTCTGGAGGCCATGAAGGACGAGTCGGTCTCTCAGGTGGCGGCGGAGGCCTTTTGCGCCATCACCGGCCTCGTCCTCACCGGACCGTTCGTGTCGGAGGCGGAGCCCTGGCCCCCCGATACACCCGAAGATGAAGAAGCGCCGCCCCTGGGCCCTGAACACGCCCTCCCTGTGCCTGCGCCGGGAGCCGTGGCGAACTGGTGGCAGCAGGTCCAGAAGGATTTCTCGCCCCAGGTCCGGTACCTCGGCGGGAAGCCCTTCAGCACCGAGACGCTCCTCAATGCCCTGATGACGGGCCCCATGCGCAGACGCGCAGCACTGGCGCTCGAGCTGGCCATCCGGAGCCAGGGCGCATTCCAGCTTCGCGTCCGCGATTGGGCTCCGAGGCAATGGAAGACACTCCAGGCAGCGAAGGCGGGCCTGCAGGGGCGATTGCCGCTGGGGCCATTCCGCGCCTTCTCGCCCCCGGCTGTCCTGGCCGACGAGTCCCCCGTGCAAACGGACGCGCTCTTCCAGCGCGTGCTCTGGCAGCGTCCGCCCCCTCCGGGAGCACTCGCCATCACGGGCCTCGGGATGGTGTCGTCGCTGGGCGATGGCGTGGTGGGGAGCTGCGCGGCCGCTCGCGTGGGCGTGGCCCGGCCAGACGGGCTCGAGGACCTCACCTTCGTGGACGAGGACTCGGGTGAGTCGCTCCCCGTAACGGGACATGCCATCCCGCATCTCACGCAAGGGTACGCAGGTGTGGGGCGCCTGGTACGGCTGGGGACGGTTGCCCTGGCGGACCTCCAACATCACTCCGGCATGCAGGCGGGGCCGCGCACGGGCATCTTCCTCAACCTTCCCAGTGGCTTCCTCCTGGAGGCCGCGGAGCGACAGGAGCGACAGGCCGCCAGCGAAGAGACGGAGCCCGACGGTGCGGCAGGGGACGCTGATGCCTCCTCTGATTTCGACGAAACGCCGCTGCTCGCCGAGACACTTCGCGAGCGCTACGCCGAGACACTCCTGCCCCGGCTGCTCGCGCAGGCCGCCGTACCGGGGGGCGTCACCCAGCAGGCCGTCTTCTTCGGAGACTCCCCCGGTTTCGTCACGGCCATGCGTGCCGCGGAACGCGCGCTGCGGTCCGGTGCGCTGGACCGATGCATCGTGGGAGGCATCGACAGCATCGTCGAGCTCGAGTGGCTGGACGCGCTGGACGCACTCCGAATGCTGAAGACGCGTGAGCGGCCCACCGGGCTGATGCCTGGCGAGGGCGCGGCCTTCGTACTCCTGGAACTCGCGGACGCGGCCTCTCGCCGCGGCACGCCAGCCGTCGCCTACGTCGACGCCATGGCCGCGTCCTCCGAACCCGAACACCTGTTCGCAGGCAGGCCGCACGTCGGCGTGGCCCTGTCCTCCGTCATCGCGGAGGTGCTCGGGAGCCTCGAGGACCGTGGCCAGACGACGGGGCTTGTCATCGCGGACCTCGACGGCACCGTTCCCCGAGCGCAGGACTGGGGCTACGCGCAGCTACGGCTGAACAGCGCGCCCCTGAAGGAGGCTGTCACCTGGTACCCCGCGGATGTGTGGGGAGGGCTGGGCGCCGCGACCGGTGCCGTTGCGGTCTGCATGGCGGCGCGCGGGTTCGCGAGGGGCTACCTGCCCACGTCAGGCGTCCTGACCTGGCTCTGGGGATGGAACGGGGAGCGGGCGGCCTTCCACCTGCGCCCGCCCTCTGCACGCTGAGGCAGGCTTCAGCGCGCGAGCCGAGGGAGCATCCGGTACTCGGGGTGGGTCCGCAATTGCCGGCCCTCCGCCAACCGGAGCAGGGCAAGGCCCTCGACGAAGATGTGGCGCTCGGTCTGGAAGCGCTCTGGATTGGACGGCACGCCCGCGTCCTTGAACTCTCGCGCCCGTTCGACCAGCAACTCTTCTAGCGCCAGGTCGAACGCGTCCTGGTCCGCAGACGCGAGGGCTTCGCACACGGCGAGCCGCGTGGAACCCGTGTCGGCGGAGCACTGCTGGAAAGCGGAGAGGGCACGCTCGGCCCCAGCGGAGAGCCCCTGGGTTCCCGCGAGCAAGAGCTCGTGGAGGAAGTCCGCGTAACGGAAGTCATCCTCGAACTCGTCCTTCTCCGACCATTGGCGGGGCGAATGCCGGGCGATTTCTTGCGCCAGGCCGGCCTCGCCAGCGGCGAGCGCATCGAACAGTGGCTCCGTGCGGCTGGCACACGCAAACCGCCCTGGAGTCACGTCCGAACGCGCATGGGCTTCGACCAGCAAATCCCTGCGGGCGGTGGCGGACTGGCGCAGGCATCGCCGGAAGGCGGGCGTGTCCGCCTCCACCAGCAAGGTGCTGATGGCGGCGATGCGAAGGTACGTAGAGAGCCGCGTCAGGAGCGTCTCTCGCTGGATCGCTGTGAGCGGCTGCTTCAGGCCCTTCTCCAGCTCCTCAACCGCAAAAAACGCATTCTCGCGAATGAAGTCCATCTTCAGCATCGACGAGCTCCCGCTGACTGTTCCAGCCTCAAGGTGAATGCACGGCTCAAGCTCGCCCGCGGAACTCGGAGCCAAAGTCCTCCAGTTCCTGGATCAACACGCCCAGGCAGTCTTCGTCAACGAGTCGCTGGCCCAGGTCTCCACGAACCAGAATGAGCCTGGTCTGCTCCGCGAGCCTGAAGATCTTCACGTCCTTGGGGATCTTCTTCTCATTGAGGACCAGCCGCCGGAAATGCAGCACCTGATTCTTCAGGATGGCGTTCATGCTGAAGTCGGACTTCTTCGCGTCCATGCACGCGACCGTCCCCAGCACGTTGGCGATGTAATAGGGCGTGGTCAGGACTTTCTTGCGGGGTGTCCGGAGACGAATGGGCAGGTATTCGATGGAACCCGCTGGCGTCTCCTCCTCCAGGATGCCCTTGAGCTTTTCGGACACCACCCGCATCGCGAACGAGTTCGGGATGCTGTCCGTCAGCGTGCTGCCCCCCTCCTTCGACAAGTCGAAGACGAGGCCCTTCGGGAACCATTCCTCACAGCGGATACCCTCTGTGAGGAGGTAACCGCGCCCATCCAGCTCTTCCTTGCGGGAAGAGTCGAGCCACGCGAAGGACTCGTCCTCGTCGTCGTCCACCCAGGGGTAGTAACTCACGGCAATCCGCTCCACTTCAGCGCTTCTTCGCCAAGCCCCGCGTCTTCGGAGCTGATGACTCCCCACGCGTGGTGAGGCATCCGGTGGAGATCCGAGCCGCGCGACACCGAGGGGAGACGACGGCTCCAGCTTCAAAGTGAATGCACGGCTCAGGCTCGCCCGCGGAACTCGGAGCCGAAGTCCTCCATCTCCTGGAACAACACGCCCAGGCAGTCCTCGTCCACGATTCGCTGCCCCAGGTCTTCACGAACCAGGATGAGCCTGGTCTGCTCCGCGAGCCTGAAGATCTTCACGTCCTTCGGGATCTTCTTCTCATTGAGGACCAGCCGCCGGAAATGCAACACCTGCGTCTTGGAGATGGCGCTCATGTCGAAGTCTGACTTCTTCGCGTCCATGCAAGCGACCGTCCCCAGCACGTTGGCGATGTAATACGGCGTGGTCAGAACTTTCTTACGGGGTGTCCGAAGCCGAATGGGCAGGTATTCGATGGAATTCGCCGGCGTCTCCTGCTCCAGAATGCTCTTGAGCTTTTCGGAGACCACTCGCATCGAGAACGCGTTCGGGATGCTGTCCGTCAACGTGCTGCCCCGCTCCTTCGACAAGTCGAAGACAAGGCCCTTCGGGAACCATTCCTCACAGCGGACGCCTTCCGAGAGGAGGTAACCGCGCCCATCCAGCTCTTCTTTGCGGGAAGCCTCCAGCCACGCAAAGGACTCATCCTCGTCGTCGTCCACCCAGGGGTAGTAGCTCACGGCAATCCGCTCCACTTCAGCACTTCTTCGCGATGCCCCGCTTCTTCAGAGCGGGCTTGGTGAACAAGTTGATGCTGATGGGGCCCGCTGTGGACACCCAGTCCCAGTAATTCGACTGGAGCTTCATCAGCACCTTCTTGACGTCTTCCGGTGGACTCCACTCCTTGTGCTTCTTGTCCTTCGCCAGCGCGGAATCCAATTCGTTGCGAACAACGAACATATCGTTTTTCACATGATCCGAATAGCCCGGATGGCTTCCCGAGTGGTGGGGCAAGTGGTGGAACTCCGAGTCGCGCGCCACCGCGGGGAGGAAGATGATGTTCTCTCCATTGTTGATGTTGTAGTCCACGCCCCGAAGCATCCGCATCTGGTCACTGTCGAAGTACTTATCGGAGAAGGCCTCCTCCGGAAGCAGATGGTGTGCTTGGTTGATGTACGGGGACTGGCCAATCTTGAAGTTCTGGCCATGGACGAAGGTGTATCGGCGCGCATGCGTCAGGCTGCCAGGCTTGATTCGCTTGTCCCCGCGCACACGAGTGCCTCGCGCCTGGAGCACCCCCTGGATGGTCTCAAGGTCCGCGTAGATCTTGTTCCGGCCGCCATTGCCCTTGATGTGCTTGTGGCCTTTTTCCCGATAGTCACGCGAGCGCCTGAGCCGGGCCTTCAGCTTGCCCATTCCAGCGAGATGATCTGCCTTCGCCATGCGTGCCCCCGTGGAACTCAGTTCAACTCAATCTTACCACCGCGAATGAGCTGGAGCCCCGAGGCCCGGCTCTCCACTCGAACCCCTCGAAGAAGGATGGTGCCGTCCCGGCGCAGCGTGATGCTTGCCTCGCCTACACGCAACACGATTTCCTTCTCGGCGCCGAGCACCAACCGGTCCTCCTTCGGGGTGTCCTTCGCCTCCGGCACAGAGGGCGCCGGAGCGCCAGCAGCGGCCTCGGGACGGCTCGCCACCTCGAGCAACTGCTCCAGCAGCGAAGGAGCGTTGGGGGCTTGAGCCAGCGCGACCAGCAGCGGACGTGCGGGGTCGCCGTCCTCGAACAGCAGCACGACCTCCCGGCGCTCTTCCACCGCCGACCGCAACTGCTCAACCCCGAGCGAGACGAAGCTCCGGGCCGCGACCGGCATGGACGTCGGATTGCCCGCGAAGTCCACCAGCGCCAGCCCCTCCGGATTCACCCCCATGAGCCTGCCAACACGCGCCCCGGTGATGGGCTCCCGGTGAGCGACTTGGAGCGTCTTCTCGGGCTTGGCACCATCATCATTCGAGGCCATGGGTCCCCCAATCCGACGTCGTGCCGTACAGTGCGACCTTCGCCCCAAGGAGACGGCGGTCCTGAACGATATCAGGCCCTTCCCAACCACTCCACCAACAGCGCCAGGCTCCGGCCCACGATGGCTCGCCGGACCTCGGCTCTGTCCCCGGGAAAGACGTGCCGTTCCACCGTGGCCTGTCCCCCCCGCTGGAGCACCGCGAGGTAGGCCAAGCCCACGGGCTTCTGCGGCGTGCCGCCTCCGGGTCCCGCGATGCCTGTCTCCACCAGCACCCAGTCCGCCGTGGAGCGCGCCAGGGCACCGTGGGCCATGGCCTCCACGGCCTCGGCGCTGACGGAGCCATGCGCTTGCAGCAACGCCAGCGGCACGCCGAGCTGCTCCACCTTGGACTCATACGAGTAGGGAATGAAGCCACGCTCGACCACCGCGGAGGCGCCGGGCACCTCCGTCAACGTCGCGCCCAGCAGCCCTCCCGTGCAGGCCTCCACCAACGCCAGGCGAACGCCCGCCGCTCGACACCGCTCCAGCGCCTGCCGCGCCAAGGCCACCAGGGATGCTTCCGTCATACGCCCCACTCCATCGCATCCGCGGCGGACCTGCACGCCCAAGAACGGTCATGCCGTGCGTTCCCGGCCGTGTCCTCGCTCGGGGCGCCGCACCGCGTCCGAGGCCACCGTAGCAGCCGGACATGGGGCCCAATCGGCGCACCGGGACGGGGACACCGTCCACGGTCGCGCAGTCCGTTGACCGACATCCCCTGGCCGCACTCCGGGTGGCCTCGGAGGCGGATTCCTTGACCCATCCGCACTCGTGCGCAACAGAGTGCCGCCCGTGTCCTGGCGAGCGTGGAAGGTTGGAGTCCTGGCCCTGATGGCCGCATTCCTGGCAGCCTGTGCGTCCAGGCCGGTGGCCCCTGCCCCCGTGCCAGTCCCCGAGCCCGTCGTCACGGGCCCGGTCGCCGAGGCCGAGGCCTATCTGCGCGCCTGGGCCGCGGGGGATGTCGCCTCCATGCGGCGCGCCGTCGTCAACCCGCCCGCGTACTTCGAGGTGATGCACCAGCAGTTCCGCGACGGGCTGCGCATCGTCTCCTCCCAGTTCGAGCTCGGACCGTTCCAGCGCGATGGCGACGCCAGGGTGGCCACCTACCGCGCCGTGCACCTGCTGCGCGGGCTCGGGGAATGGGAGCTGGAAGGAGCACTGCGCTTCGTCCGTCACCAGGGCCAGTGGCGCGTCCAGTGGACCCCCGCCACGCTGCACCCCGAGGCCCGCGAGGGTGACCTCTTCTCCCGCACCCGCACGGCCCCGCAGCGGGCCGACATCCTCGACTCGCAGGGGACACCGCTCACCCTGCACGGTGAGGTCATCACCATCGGCGTCGACCCCACCCGCGTCCGGAACCGCGCGGACGTGGCGGCGGCGCTCCAGGCACATACCGGCGTGAGCACCGCACAGTTCGACGCGGCGCTGAGCGCGGCGGGCACGGCGACGAGCCGCTTCGTGCCCATCACCGACCTGCCCCCCGCGCGCTACCAACAGGTGCGCCCGGCGCTGGCCCCCGTGCCCGGCATCTTCTTCCGCCGCAAGAGCGCCCGCACTCCGGAGGACGGCTTCGCGGCGCACACCCTGGGCCGGGTTGGCGAGGTGACGGCCGAGCTGCTGCCCCAGATGGGCCCCACCTATCTGCCTGGAGACCTCGTGGGCCTGTCCGGCCTGGAGCGGGCATACGAGGTCCAGCTCGCTGGCAGTCCCTCCGGTGACGTCCTGCTCATGCGCCCCTCGGGCAAGACGCAGGTCCTCTTCCACTTCGAGGGTGAGCCGGGAGCGCCCCTGTCCACCACGCTGCGCCGCGAGGTCCAGGCCGCCGCGGAGGCCGCGCTCGACGGTGTGGCCCACCCCGCGGCCCTCGTCGCCGTGGACAGCGCCACGGGGGCCATCCTCGCCGTGGCCAGCCGGCCGCTCTCGCAGCCGCTGCACCGTGCCCTCACCGGCCGCTACCCGCCCGGGTCCACGTTCAAGGTCGTCACCACGGAGGCGCTGCTCGCCCGAGGCATGCGGGTGGACTCCCCTGTCGCGTGCCCGCCGATGACGATGGTGCGCACCAAGCCCTTCCGGAACTTCGAGGGAGAGTCCCTGGGTGACACCACGCTGCGACAGGTGTTCGCCCACTCGTGCAACACCGCGTTCGTGACGCTCGCGACGGGGCTCGGCGGTGATGCGCTGAGTGCCGCGGCTCGCCGGTTCGGCTTCGATGTGCCCTATTTCCCCGGGCTGACTTCCGCCGGTGCATCGTTTCCCGCGCCCGCGGATGCCATCGAACTGGCGGCCGCCGCCATCGGTCAGGGGCGGGTGCTCGCGACGCCCATGCACATGGCCTCGGTCGCCGCGGCGGCGGAGTCTGGCGAGTGGCGCGCGCCCTACCTCGTGGAAGGCCTGGACGGCGGACCGAGCAGCCCGCTCTCGGACGGCGTCCGGGCGCCGCTGTCCGCGCTGATGCGCGCCGTCGTGATGGAGGGCTCCGGGAAGGCCGGCCGGCAGGTGCCCGGGCTCGGCGGCAAGACAGGCACCGCCGAGTTCGGCACCGTGGCGCCGCTGCCCACGCACGCGTGGTTCATCGGGTTTCGAAAGGGCGTGGGATTCGCCGTCCTGGTGGAAGGCGGTGGCGTGGGCGGGCGCGTTGCAGCACCCATCGCCGCGAAGTTCGCTGGTGCGCTGTAACGCGCCCGAGCTTTCACACACAGGCTCCGCAACGACAAGGCCCCAGCACGCGGCGTTCCTCCCGCCGCGCGCCGCCGGTGCTCAGGCTCCGCGACGACGCAGCGCCATGGCCAGTCCCGCGAACGCCAACACCACCCACAGCGCCACCGCGCCCGGCCCCGTCGCGTTGCAGCCGCCACCGCCCACGTCCGCGCCGCTATCCGGCGGAGTGCCCGCGTCGGGCGTCTGTGGCCCCGCGTCCGGCTGCTGCGTACCCGCGTCCGGCGTGCCCGCGTCCGGCGGCTTCGTCAGCGCGCTCTCATCGAAGTACGCGCCACACGCCGGGTCACTCCCGCCGGCCGCGCGGTGGTCCAGCGCCAGCGCATAGGCGCCCGCGCCGAAGCCCGCCATGGGCGTGTTGTACTTATACGCGCCGTTCAGCTCGTCATACGTCTCCGCCACGGCCAGGTAGTTCTTCAACGACTGGTCCGTCACCCACTTCAGCACGCGGTCCGCACGCGCCACATCGCCGCCCATGCGCTTGGCCATCGCGCCGCGCAGGCTGACGATGACCCACTCCGCGCTGTCGTACTCGCCGCCCCAAGGGCTCAAGTCCGCGCCATCCGGGTGGTCATACCGGTCATCGTTGCGCTGCCATCCCGCACCCGCCGGTGAGGACAGGCGCAGGTCCAGTCCATGATAGGTCGCCTGGGCAATCTTCCCCGCCGGGTCGAACAGCTCGAAGGCGAACGCGTCGAACACCGCCGCGTCCCAGTAGCCCCTGCCCTTCCTCAGTTCCTCCAGGTTCGAGGCCAGCGCGAAGTTGCTGTCCGTCAGCGTCTCCGCCATCGCCCGGCGCAAGGACTCGCCCGCCTGCCGGTAGCGCTGCGCGCGCTCCGTGTCGCCCACCCGCTCCGCCAGCTCCGCCGCGTCACACAGGCCGCGCGCCGCCGTGAGGCTGGTGTACGTCCACGACCGCTGCCGCCCTTTCCAGTGCGTTTCCCAGATGGACGAGTCCGGACGGATGAGCCCCGTCACCGGGTTGATGAGCGCCACCAGCGCGTCCCCCACCTTCGTGGACACCGTGGGCCAGGTCTGGTCCACCAGCGTGGTGTCGCCCGTCGTCCGCTCGTAGTGCCGCAGCGCCCACAGGAAGAGACCGAAGCCGTCGAACTCGATGTTCGGCCCCGCCTCGTTGAAGTCCGTCTCCTCCACGCCGAAGCCGTGGTAGCGCGTGAGGGTGATGATGTACGGCGGCATCGAATACGGCTCCAGCTCACGCCAGTGCTGGAAGCGGCCACTGTCCGCGTTGAGGTAGTAGGACAGCGCGTCGCGGGCATTGCTCTGCATGCCCAACGTGGCCATGGCCGCCACCGCGTAGGCCCCGTCCCGAATCCAGGCGTACGTCCACTGCCCGGGCGGCAGGCTCGCCAGCACCGCGCCGTAGCCCGCGTGGCGAACCACGCCTGGCAGCGACGCCGGCGCTCCGCCGGGCGCCTTGAAGCGCGTGCGGCGCGGCTCGCCATCCCGCGACAGGAACTCGCGCAGGTACACGTCGCGTGAACGCACCTGCGCCATGTGCAGCACCACCGCCGAGTGCCGCAGCAGGGACTCCTCGTCCGCCGACATGCCCGCGGGCACCTTCACCGTGTCCGTCTGGAATGCCGCCCACCGCGCCACTTCCGCGTCCACCAGCGCCTGGGCGTTGGACGCGCCCGCGTACTCCGTCAGCCACTGCCGCACCGTGTCCCCGGCCGCGGGGTCACCATGGTGCGCGAAGGCCACGCCCACCCACCGCTCCGCGCCCGCTGGGATGTCCCCCAGGTTGAACTGGTACGCCGTCGCCCAGCCCGTGCCCGCCGAGGGCTGCGCCGTGAAGTCCTGCAGGTCCTGCCCGCCGCCCCCATTCACCACCGAGTAGGCGTTCTGCGGTCCCGTCGTCGTGGACAGCCACGCCGACTTCCGGGCCACCGCGCCCAACGGCCGCGCCACCAACACCCCCGCGAAGCCCTTCTCCACGAAGTCGTTGCCGCTCAGCTCCACCGTCTCGCCATTCTCATCCAGGTCCGCCATCACGCCCGGACGGCCGAAGCCCAGGTGGAAGTTGTGGAGCGAGAAGGCACTCACGCCCGTGACGGCCGACGCGCCGGTGTTGCGCACGCGCAGCGCCATGACGAAGGACGCGTGCGGCAGGCCCTGCGGCGCGAAGACGAACGTCGTCGCCTCCAGCGTTCCCACCCGCTGCACCAGCGCGCCCAGCCCCGTACCGCCTGTCTTCTCCGGCGCCCACGCCGCGTAGCCGCTGGCGTCCCGGTCCGCCTCCTGCGTGCTGAGCCAGCGCTGCGTGCCCCCGGAGCGCAGCCCGAAGAACGCGTCGAAGAGCAGGTCGCGGGCGTGAATCACCTTCGGCTGGCCATTCTCGAAGACGTCATGGCCCGCCGCGTCGATGACGGGCTCCTCGGTGGCGAACAGGTGCTCGCGGAAGTGCGTCACCTTGCGCTGCTCCACATCCAACATCACCGCGCCATGCCCGTTGGACGACGGCAGGCGCAGGAAGGAGCGCTGGACGGGGACTTCCGCGCGGGCGCCGGCGCCCACGGCGCACAGCAGCGCGAGGAGCAGCACGGGCGGCTGGCCAGGTCGGCGATACAGGCGGGGGGTGGGAATCATCCGGCGGATTCTGGGACCCTTCCCGTCTCAGGCCAACGGTCTTGCTGACCTTCCCGGAAAAGGCTGTTTCAACAGGGGGTTCAGCCGGGACTCTGGCGCCTCCGCGCAACCACCTGTCGCCACCCTCTCCCCAAGAAATGGGACTCATCACGTACTGACTGGTGACGCGGCACCGGACGACCCACCGCCGCAGGGGACCTCATGACTTCGCTCGCCCGGCCCGCGAGGCTGACCTGGCAGAACCGCGGCACCTTCCTTCGCGTCCTGCTGACGCAGGTGCTCTACGTCGCCCCGCTCTTCTGGTTCATGGAGCTGGCGCAGAACGTGGCCTGGCGGTGGATGAATGGGGACTGGGGTTGGGTGTTCCCCAAGTCGCCGTACCACTGGTTCTCCTTCGGGAGCCTCATCCTGTGGGCCGGCTGCGTGGCGCTCCTGTGGAGCCTGCACTTCTTCTGGTTCTACCCACGCCGCGTGAAGGTCTGGCCGCGGCTGGCCATTGGCGCCGGGGTGTGCTGGACGGGCGAATGGGTGGGCGGCTACGTCGCGGCCAATGTCTTCAACTATCCGCTCCAGGTGTGGCCCGGCTCACCGCTCGTCTACGTCCACTACAGCGCCCTGTTCTTCTGGGTGAGCAACTGCATCGTCTATCACCTGCTCACCAACGACGTGGTGGACCTCACGCCCGAATACGACGCGCCCCCGACGACGACTCGCCGCGCCCAGGTGGCCTGAGGCTCACGCGCCCTGAGGCAGCTTCAAGCGCGCGCGGCAGCCCTTGCCCTCGGGGCGGTTCTCCAGACGCAGGCTGCCCCCGTGGGCCTCCGCGATTTGCCGGCTGAGCGCCAGGCCGATGCCGCTGCCCTGGGGCTTGGTGGTGAAGAAGGGCACGAAGAGGTTGCCCGTGTCCGTCATGCCGGGGCCCTCGTCCTCCACCCAGACCTCCACCGCGCCCGGCGACAGCACGGCCCACGACACCCAGACGTCCCCCGCGGCCTCCGGCGCGGACAGCACCGCGTCCACCGCGTTGCGCACCAGGTTGATGAGCAACTGCTCCAATTGGTCCACGTCGCCCCGCAGCACCAACCCGGGGCCCGCGCGCACGCCCACCTTCCGGCGCTTCTCCAGCGCGGCCACCCGGCGCACCCACGCGTCCACCTCCACGGCGCCCAGCGTCGGAGGCGGCAACCGCGCGAGGCTGGCGTAGGCGGACATGAAGCGCGCCAGGGATTGGGAGCGACGGGCGACGATGCCCAGTCCGCTCTTCGCGTCCTCTTCCCAGTCGGACGGACGCGGCGCCATGAGCAACGTGTCGCGCAGCGCCTCCGCGATGGAGCCGATGGGCGCCAGCGAGTTGTTGATTTCGTGGCTCAACACCCGCACCAGCCGTTGCCAGGCCTCGCGCTCTTGCTCACGCAATGCCAGCCGCAGGTCCGCGAGCACCACCAACTGGTGCGGCAGGCCGCCCTGCCGGAAGGAGCCTCGCCGCAGCTCGTAGGGGCCGCCCTCCTCCGCGAAGGAGCGCGTCAGCCTGCGAGGCACGTCGCCCTCCAGCAGGTCCGTCAGGCCCAGGGCTCCGGCGCCCTTGCCCACCAACTGCGAGCGTGACGCGCCCAGCAGCCGCTCGCCCGCGCGGTTCACCAGCCGCAGCGTGCCCGTCACGTCGAAGGCCAGCACGCCGACGTCAATCTCCTCCATCACCTGCTCCAGGAGCGCGCCCGCCTCCAGCACCCCCAGCCGCTGCTCGCGCAGGGTGTCCCCCAGCGCGTTCACCTCCAGCAGCACCTCGCCCAGCGCATCCCCCGCCCGCGCGCCCCGGCCGCGCACGGAGTAGTCCCCTTCGCGCAGGGCGGCCAGCAGGTTGGCCACCGCGTGCAACGGCCGCATCACCCGCTCGCGCACCAGCAGGCCCACGCCCAGGAAGGTGCCCACCACCAGGGAGGTCAGCGTCCACTGCACCTTGGAAGAGAAGTCCCCCAACCACACCAGCACGAGCGCGGCCACCGAGCCCGGCAGACCCGCGAGCCACGCGAGCCCGAGCACCTGCAGGTCATGCGGCGGTGGCTGGCGCTCCTCGCTCACCGAGCGCCCTTGATGCCGTAGTACTGGAGCCGCCGGTACAGCGCGCTGCGCGACAGCCCCAGTCCCTTCGCCGCCTCGCTCACGTTGCCTTCGTGCCGCGCCAGCGCCCGCTCGATGAGGTAGCGCTCCACCTCCTCCAGCGTCATCTCCTCCAGCCGCGTCATGCCCTCGCGGCCCGCCCGCTTGAGCAGCAGGTCCTCCTGCGTCACCTCGTCACCCGACGCCATCAGCATCGCGCGCTCCACCGCGTGCTCCAGCTCGCGCACGTTGCCCGGCCATGCATAGGCCAGCAGGGCCTCCAGCGCCTCCGAGGACAGCCGGACGTTGGGCCTGCCGTAGCGCCGGCCCTGTTCGGCTAGGAAGTGCGCGGCCAGCAGCGGGATGTCCTCGCGACGCTCGCGCAGGGGCGGAAGCTGCACCTCCACCGTGTTGAGGCGGTACAGCAAATCTTCCCGGAAGCGGCCCTCCGCCACCGCCCGCGACAGGTCCACGTTGGTGGCGCTCACCACGCGCACGTCCACCCGCCGCGTCTTCGACGAGCCCACCGGGTGCAGCTCGCCCGTCTGGAGCACGCGCAGCAGCTTGGCCTGCTGCGACAGCGGCATGTTGCCAATCTCGTCCAGGAAGAGCGTGCCGCCGTCCGCCAGCTCGAAGCAGCCGATGCGGTCCGACTTCGCGTCCGTGAAGGCGCCCTTCACGTGGCCGAACAGCTCGCTCTCGAAGACGCCTTCGGACAGGCCGCCGGAGTTGACCGCGACGAAAGGCCGCTCCGAGCGCGTGGAGCCCCCATGAATCAGCCGCGCCACCACCTCCTTGCCCGTGCCGTGCTCGCCCGTCACCAGCACGTTGGCGCCAGACGGCGCCACCCGCTCGATGAGCCGCCGCACCGGCTGCATGGACCGCGACTCGGACACCATGGTGAGCTGATTGCCCTGCCCCCGGCGCAGGTGCTGGTTCTCCTCCTCCAGCCGGCGGCTGCGCTTCAGCGCCCGGCGCAGCTCCAGTTGGGTGCGCAGCGTGGCCAGCAGGCGCGTGTTGTCCCAGGGCTTCTGCACATAGTCGCGAGCACCGGCGCGCATGGCCTCCACCGCGCCCTCCACGCTGCCCCACGCCGTCATCACCACCACCGGCAGGGACGCATCCTGCGCGCGGATGCGGCCAAGCAGGTCGATGCCCTCCTGCCCGGAGGTGGTGTCGCGCGCGTAGTTCAGGTCCATCAGGACCAGGTCCACGTCCTCGGCCTCCAGCGTGGCGAGCGCACCCGCGGGCGACTGCGAGGTGACGACGGTGAGTCCGTCCCGCTTGAGGAGCAGCCGGAGGGCCTCCAGGACGTCCGCCTGGTCGTCGGCGACAAGGACACACGGAGGCCGCGCGGCGGCACTGGGGGGATTCGGGAGGGAGGAGGCGGATTCAGACACAGGGGACACCAATGGGGGGAATGTGCCAGAAACAACCGGCGGCGGTCGCGCGGGTTGTAGGCGGCCGGGGACCTCAGGCGCCCTGCAACCAACCATCCGCGAGCTGGATGACGCGGTGGCCGTAGGCGGCGTTCGCCTCCGAGTGCGTCACCTGGATGATGGTGGTGCCATCCCGGTTGAGGCCCTGGAAGACCTCCATGATTTGCTTCGCCTGCTGCGAATGGAGGTTGCCCGTGGGCTCGTCCGCCAGCAGCACCTTGGGGTTGGCGATGAGCGCCCGGGCGATGCCCACGAGCTGCTGCTGCCCACCGGAGAGCTGCGAGGGGAAGAGGTCCTTCTTCCCCACGAGCTGGAAGCGGTCCAGCATGTCGCCCACCAGGGCCTCGCGCTCGCCGCGCTTGAGGTCGCGGTAGGACAGCGGCACCTCCAGGTTCTCCGCCACCGTCAGGTTGTCCAGCAGGTGGTACTGCTGGAACACGAAGCCGATGGTGCGCCGGGAAAGCTCCCCGCGCGCCTTGGGCTTCATGGCATGTACCGCCTGGCCATCCAGCAGGTACTCACCCGTCCAGTCCACGTCCAGCATGCCCAGGATGGAGAGCAGCGTGGACTTGCCCGCGCCCGACGGCCCCATCAGCGTGACGAACTCGCCCGGCTGGATGTCCAGGTCGATGCGGCGCAGCACCCAGGCCCGGCCACCAGCCAGGGGGTAGGACTTCTCGACGTTCCTCAGGGAGATGAGCGGAGCTGGCATGTCCGTCTCAGCGGCGCTGCTCGTCCTGGACGATGCGGCCGTCGAAGAGGCTCACCGTGCGGGTGGCCACGCGCGCGTGCGCCGGGTCGTGCGTCACCATGCAGATGGTGGCGCCGCCCTTGTGGAGCTCCGTCAAGAGCTGCATCACCGCCTCGCCGTTCTTCGAGTCCAGGTTACCCGTGGGCTCGTCCGCCAGGAGGATGAGCGGGTCGCCCGCCACCGCGCGCGCCACCGCCACGCGCTGCTGCTGACCACCGGAGAGCTGCCCCGGCATGTGACGGGCCCGGTGCGCCATGCCCACCTTCTCCAGCGCGCGCTCCACCCGCTGCTTTCGCTCGGCGGCGGGCATGCCCCGGTACGTCAGCGGCAGCTCCACGTTCTCGAACACCGTCAGGTCGCCGATGAGGTTGAAGCTCTGGAAGATGAAGCCGATGTGCCGGTTGCGCACCAGCGCCCGGTCCGTCGCGGACAGGTCCAACACGCTGCGCCCGTCCAGCAGGTAGGCCCCGCGCGTCGCCGTGTCCAGCAGCCCCAGCACCGCCAGCAAGGTGGACTTGCCCGAGCCCGACGGGCCGACAATCGCCACCCACTCTCCCTTGCGCACGTTGAGGTGGATGTTGGAGAGCGCGTGCGTCTCCACGTCCTCGGTCTCGAAGACCTTGGTCAGTCCGTCCAGGTGGATGAGCGCCTTGCCGGGCTCCGCGCCCGCGTCCTCCTGCGCCACCGCGCCTTCCGGGGAAGCAGCCGTCTTCGTGTCGTTCGTCATCATCGCTGACCCACCCGCTCCACCGCGTTCCACGCGGTCATGTCTGAAGTCTCCATCGGCCTACTCCGCTCGCAGGGCGATGGCCGGGTCCACGCGCGTGGCCCGGCGCGCCGGAAGCCAGGCGGCCAGCACGGCCACCGTGCCCAGCAGCAATGCCACGCCCGCGAAGGTCCACCCGTCGTACGCCGCTACCCCATACAGCATTGCATCCAACAGCCGCGCCAATCCCAGCGACAGCCCCAGGCCCAGCACCACGCCCAGCGCGGTGAGCCGCAGGCCCTGCCCCAGCACCAGCGTCAGCACGCGGGTCCGCGAGGCCCCCAGCGCCATGCGGATGCCCATCTCCCGCGTGCGCTGCGCCACCGAGTAGCCGATGACGCCGGAGATGCCGAGCGCCGCCAGCAGCAGCGCCGTGCCCGCGAACAGGCCCATCAGCAGCGCCGACACCTGGCGGGAGCTGATGGACTCATCCACCAACCGCGTCAGCGGCGCCACCGCGTACAACGCCAGGTTGCCATCCACGGCGCGCAGCTCCGCTTCGATGGCGGTGCGCAGCGCCTCCGGGCTGCCGCCGGACTTCGCCCGGACCGCGAGCGCCAGGAAGGGCGTGGGCACCTTCGCCGCCGGATAGTACGCGGCGGGCCGCGCGGGCGTATCCAGGCCCCATTCGCGCACGTCGTCCACGATGCCCACCACGGTGGTCCACTGCGCCGTATCCCAGTGCAGCTTCAACCGCTGGCCCAGCGCATCCCCCTGGGGCCAGTAGAGGTCTGCGAAGGTCTTGTTGATGACCACCTGCCAGGGTGCGTCCGGCCCCTCCGTCCCGTCTCCCTCCAGGAGGTGCCCCTGGCGCGGGGTGACGCGCAGCGTGCGCAGGTAACCCGGGCTGACGGCGCGGAACTCCACCGCGGGCCAGACCTCACCCGGCGCCTGCGGCCGTCCCTCGATGTCGAAGCTGCTGTCCGAGCGCCCTCCCAGCGGCAGCAGGTTGGTGACCCCCACGGACTCCACGCCCGGGAGCGACTGGAGCCGGCCCAACAGCTCCCGCTGGAAGGCCACCTTGGATGCCGCGTCCGGGTAGCGCGCGGAGGGCAGCACGAGCTTGCCCGTGAGCACGCCCTCGGGCGTGAAGCCCGCGTCCACCGCGCGCAGGGCCAGGAAGCTCTTGGTGAACAGCCCCGCGCCCACCAGGAGCACCAGCGCCACCGCGACCTGCCCCACCACCAGCCCCGCGCGCATCCGGCCCGAACCATGGCCCTCCGTGCTCCGGCTGCCCTCGCGCATGGCGACGCTCAAGTCCTCCCGGCTGCCATGCAGCGCCGGACCGAGCCCGAAGAGCACGCCCGTGAGGAGGCTCACGCTCAGGGTGAACACCAGCGGCCGCGCATCCAGCCGCACCTGGCTCGCGCGAGGCAGCGCCTCTCCCACCAGCGCCACCAACGCGTCCGTGCCCCACAACGCCAGCAGCATCCCCAGCACCCCGCCCGCCAGGGACAGCACCAGGCTCTCGGTGAGGAACTGCGCCACCAGCCGGCCCCGGCTCGCCCCCAGCGCGGCGCGGATGGACACCTCGCGTCCACGCGCCGCCATCCGGGCCAGCAGCAGGTTGGCCACGCTGCTGCACGCCGCCAGCAGCACGAAGCCCACCGCGCCCAGCAGCAGCCACAGCGTGCCGCGCACGTTGCCCACGACCTTTTCATCCAGTGACGTCACCGAGAAGGACCAACCCACCTTCCGGTACCGCGAGGGGACGGCCTCCTCCATCTCCAGCGCCACGCGCGCCAGGTCCGTGCGCGCCGCGTCCTGCGTCACGCCGGGCTTCAACCGCCCCACCACCGACAGGAACCGGGCGCCGCGTTGGTCCTCCTGCCGCTGTGCCTCCGTGGGCACGAAGGGCACGTACATCTCCGCCCAGGCGGGGTAGGCCACCCCCGCGGGCAACACGCCCACCACCGTGTACGGCTCGCCGTCGAGCTGCATCGTCTGGCCCAGCACCTGCGCGTCCCGCGCGAAGTGCACGCGCCACGCCGTGTCGGTGAGCACCACCACCCGCTCACGTCCCTGGACGGCCTCCGCCTCCGTGAAGGCGCGGCCGAGCACCGGCGACACGCCCAGCGTGGTGAAGAAGGACGGTGTGGCCACCACCGCGGCGAGCTGCTGGGGGATTTCCCTGCCCGTGAGCGTCAGGTTGCCGCCCCGGTAGGCCGCCACCGATTCGAAGGCGCGCGACCGCGTCGCCAGGTCGACGTACTCCGGCACGGACAGGGAGATGTCCTCGAGCCCGGCCTGCGCGATGTTCCCCTGGAGGTGCACCACCCGCTCGGGCTCCGAGAAGGGCGGCGGCGTGAGGAGCACCCCATTCACCACGCTGAAGACGGCGCTGTTGGCGCCAATCCCCAGCGCCAGCGCGAGCACCGCCACCAGCGCGAAGCCGGGGCTCTGGCGCAGCGAGCGCAGCGTGTGCCGCACGTCACGGCGAAGTGCGTCCATCATCGCAGCCGCACCCGCTCCACGGCGTCCCACGCGGCCATGTCCGACAACACCACCTGGTCACCTTCTTGAAGGCCCTGCAGCACCTCCACCGCGTTCACCGAGCCCCGGCCCAGTTGCACCGGAACGCGGACGGCTTCATCGCTGCCCGGCATCAAGCGGAAGAGGGCCATGGTGGCATTGGGCTGCGCGCCAGCCGGGCGCCCCACGGACAGCACGTCACCCAGCCGCTCCAGCTCCACCGTGCCCTCCACCGTCAAATCCGGCCGCGCGCCGCGGGGGAGCTCCGCGGGCAGCGACACCTCCACGCGCACCGTGCCCTGGCTCGCCGCGGGCGCCACCCGCGCCACCTGGCCTTCCACCACGCCGTTGCGGGTGTCCACCAACGCCTTCAGCCCAGGCTGGATGTCGCGCGCCTGCGTCTCCGCGATGCGCAGCTCCGCCTTCAGCCGCTCCGGCTTCACCACCTTCGCCAGCAGCACGCCCGGCGTCACCCACTGCCCCAGCTCCAGCGGCAGGTCCTGGAGCACGCCATCCTCACCCGCGAGCACCTTCATCGACTCCACCTGCGCGCGGCGGAAGCGGGCCACCGCCTTCAGGCGTTCCACCTGTCCCTGCTGCGCGGTGAGCTGCTCTTTCATGCTGGACGCCACCACCTGGAGCTTCTTGCGCTCCAGCTCCAGGCGACGGTTCAGCTCCGCGGCCTTCTCGCGCGCCTGCTGCATCTCCAGGTCGCCGATGTGTGCCTTCTGGTGAAGGGCCTCGTTCGCGTCGGCGCGGCGTCCCGCCTCGGCGGACTCGTTGATGAGCGACGCCACCATGGCCTCCTGGGCCAGCCGCTGCGTCTCCAGCTCCATGCGCACCTGGATGAGGTCGGCCTCCACGCTGGCCAGCTGACGCTCGGCCTCCAAGGCCTGGAGCTGCACGTCCGGGTTCGACAGCTCCAACAGGAGCGTGTCCGCCGTCACCGTGGCCCCGGGCCGCACGTGGATGCGCTCCACCCGGCCCGCCGTGTCCGCGGTGAGCCAGCGGATGTACTCCGGCACCAGCGTGCCCGCGCCCTTCACCTGGCGCACCATGGGTCCGCGCTTCACCGTATCCAACCACACCGAGGCCCGCTCCACCGTGGGCGCCGCCGGACGCAGCCGTGACAGGCCCACCGTCACCAACAGGAGCACGCAGGCTCCACCGATGGCGAGCACCCAGGGCTTGCGACGCGGCTTCTTGGCTTTGGGAATGTCCACGCCCCTGCCCAGAGCGAGGCTCGTGCCAAAGCCAGCACCCGCGCCAACCCCCTGGAATTGCTCAGGGTGATGGACTGCCTCGCGGAGGCCGTGCCCACTTGCGGAAAGTGCCGTCCCAGAAGCGGACAGCGGCCGGAAGGGGGTGGAGGCCCCTGGGGGCGCCAGCGCTAAGGTGCGCGACCATGTCGGCCTCCCTTCTCGAAGTGTTCCTGGACCATGCACACCGCGCGCCCGAGCGGCCCCTGCTGACGTTCGAGCAGGAGCGCTTCACCTACGGGCAGTTCGCCACGCACGTCACGGCCTTCGCCCGGGGCCTCAAGCAGCGCGGGCTCCAGCCGGGGGAGCGGGTGGCGCTCTTCCTGGAGAACAGCGCCCGCTTCGCCATCGCCTACCTGGGCGTGCAGGCCGCGGGCGGCGTGGTGGTGCTGGTCAACACCGCCTACCGGCAGGTGGAGCTGGCCCACATCCTGTCCGACGCGGAGGTCTGCGGCTGCGTCACCGGCGCGGCGGGCGCCGCGGAGCTGGTGCCGCTGCGGGCCCAGCTGCCCTCGCTCCAGTGGCTCATCACCGTGGAGCGCCCCACCACCGCGCTGCCCGAGTCGCTCACGGAGGTCCCCTTCGACACGCTGCTCGCGGAGGGCGCCTCCGCCGCCGCGCCGCTGGTGATGCCGCGTCCGGAGGACCTGGCGGTGCTGGGCTACACCTCCGGCACCACCGGCCGCTCCAAGGGCGCCATGCTGCTGCACCGCAACCTGCGGGCCAACGTGCGGGCCGTCACCGAGGCGTGGCGGTGGACGGAGCAGGACAGGCTGCTGCTCACCCTGCCGCTGTTCCACACCCACGGCCTGATGGTGGGCCTGCACGGCACGCTGTTCACCGGCGCCAGCGTGGACCTGCGCCGCCGCTTCAACGCCGCCGAGTCCCTGTCCGCGCTGCGCGATGACGCCTCGCTCACGATGTTCTTCGGCGTGCCCACCATGTACAGCCGCCTGCTGGAGGAGGCCCGCGCGTCACGCGTGAAGCCGCGCGCGCTGCGCCTGTGGGTGTCCGGCTCGGCGCCGCTCAGTCCCCAGCTCTTCGCGGACATCGAAGCGGAGTTGGGCGCCCGCATCCTGGAGCGCTACGGGATGACGGAGACCATCATGAACACCACCAACCCCTACGAGGGCGAGCGCCGCCCCGGCACGGTGGGCTTCGCCTACCCCGGCCAGGAGGCGCGCGTGGTGGACGTGCGCACGCGCCAGCCGCGGCCGCGCGGCGAGACGGGCGAAATCGAGGTGCGGGGGCCTCACGTCTTCGCCGGGTACTGGCGCCGCCAGGACGCCACCGCCGAGTCCTTCGACGCGGACGGATGGTTCCGCACGGGCGACCTGGGAGATATGGACGCGGACGGCTACCTGCGCATCACCGGGCGGGCGCGCGAGCTCATCATCAGCGGCGGCTTCAACGTGTACCCGCGCGAGGTGGAGGAGGTGCTCGCCATGCACCCGGGCGTCGCGGAGGTCGCGGTCCTGGGCCTGCCGGACGCGGACCTGGGCGAGCAGGTAGTGGCCGTGGTGGTGCCTCACCCCGGGGCGACCCCGCCGGAGTCCCAGTCCCTGGTGGACTGGTGCAAGGACCGGCTCGCCAGCTTCAAGAAGCCGCGCCAGGTCATCTTCACGGATGCGCTGCCGCGCAATGCGTTGGGCAAGGTGCAGAAGCACCTCCTCCGGGCAGCACTGGTGCCACCTGGCACGCGATGAGCCGCGCATCCACCGCACGGTTCCGAACAGACGCCGCGCAATTGCATGGCGTGGGCACCTTGCTGGCCTAGGGTTCGCGCCCAGGACGGAAGGAGCATCGTGTGACGGACACCTCTGAGCGGCCGGACGAACCCGACGCGCGGGTTCCCAGCGGCGTGCCAGGGCTGGACGCGCTCCTGCGCGGCGGCTTTCTTCGCGGAGGCACGTACATCATCACGGGGGCGCCGGGGACGGGGAAGACCATCCTCGGCAACCAGTTCTGCTTCGCCACCGTGGCCCAGGGTGGCCGTGCCATCTACCTCACGGTGCTGGGGGAATCCCACGCGCGGATGATGCTGCACTTGCGGAGCATGCGCTTCTTCCACGCGGAAGAGGTCGGCCGCGCGCTGAACTACGAAAGCGGCTCCGCCGCCCTCAAGGCGGAAGGGCTGGCGGGCCTCAGCAAGCTCATCTTCCGCGCGGTGCGCGAGCACGGCGCCACGGTGCTGGTGGTGGACGGCCTGGTGGCCATGGAGGAGCGCTCCGAGGACCCGCTGAGCTTCCGGGAGTTCCTCCACGGCCTCTGCGTCCACAACGCGCTCGCGGGCTGCGCCACGCTGCTGCTCACCGGGCAGAGCGGCGACCCGTCCGACCCACGCTACGCCATGGTGGACGGCGTCGTCGCCCTGGCCCAGGAGCGCGTGGGCGTGAAGTCGGTGCGCCTGGCCGAGGTGACGAAGTTCCGCGGCGGCCCCCAGCTCCCCGGCCGTCACGGCTTCGAGATTTCCGACAACGGCCTGTCCATCCATCCCCGCATCGAAGCCCTCCACACGCGGCTGCCCACGCGCATGCCCTCGACGGACGCGCGGCTCACCTTCGGCATCCCCGCGCTGGACGAGATGCTCTCCGGCGGCCTGGTGCGGGATTCGTCCACGCTGGTGGCGGGCCCGCCCGGCTGCGGCAAGACGCAGCTGGGGCTGCACTTCCTGGCGGAGGGCGCACGCCGGCAAGAGCCCGGGCTGTACCTCGGCTTCATGGAGCCGCCGGCCCGGCTGGTCAACAGGGCGGAGCGGCTGGGGATGGGATTGGCCGCACACGTGGAAGCGGGCCGGGTCCACCTGGAGTCGCGCGTGGCGGCGGAGACGCAACCGGACGCGCTGGCCGAAGAGCTGTTCGGGTGGGTGAAACGATACGGCATCCAGCGGCTGGTGCTGGACGGACTGGAGTCCTTCTGTCAGGAACTCACGGACTCCGAGCGCACGCCCCGCTTCCTCGCCGCCCTCATGCACGAACTGCTCAACCTGGGCGTCACCCCGCTGGTCCTCCAGCAGACGCGCTCGCTCGCCGAACCGGAGGCGGACGCGCGGCTGGACGTGGAGGCGCTCGTCGACAACGTCCTGGTGCTGCGGATGGTGGCGCTGCGCTCGCGACACTACCGCGTGCTCTCCGTGCTGAAGGCGCGGGAGAGCGACCACGACACGGCCCAGCGCCTGTTCTCCATGACGCCTCGGGGCATCGAAGTCGCGGCGGACAGCGAGAGCGCGGAGGCCCTCTTCAGCGGGCAGGCCCCGTCCCACGCGGCGCCCCCGCGGAAGCCGAAACGCAAGACAGGGAGCAAACCGGTCCGGCGCGGCAAGCCGTCCCGGCGTGGGGGGCGTGGCGTATGAAGCGGCTTCTCATCGTGGACGACGAGCTGGCCATCGTCGAGGCGCTCCAGGACATCCTGTCCGTGGAGGGCTACGACGTCGACACCGCCTTCAACGGCGCTGAAGGCCTGCACCGCATGGCGGATGCGAAGCCGGACCTGGTGCTGCTGGACTTGATGATGCCCGTCATGGACGGCCGGGAGATGCTGCGCCGCATGCGCGAGGACGACGGCCTGCGAGGCATCCCCGTGGTGGTGATGAGCGCCGGCCGCATCTCCGACGAGGAGCGCCGCTCCAGCGCGCGCTTCCTCGCCAAGCCCTTCGAGCTGGACGTGCTGCTCGACACCATCGCCGAGCTGCTCGTCGAGCCTCAGCCCAACGCCTAGGCCGGCGTCCCGCGGAAGAGGGTGTCGCGGTAGTACTGGAGCTCCGAGATGCTGGCGCGCACGTCCGCCAGGGCGGTGTGCCCGCTGGGCGCCTTGCGCGGCTCCACCAGGTTCGGATACCAGGCGCGCGTCAACACCTTGAGGCTCGTCACGTCCACCATGCGGTAGTGCAGGTAGCGCTCCAGCAGCGGCATGTAGCGGATGAGGAAGCGCCGGTCGGTGTGGATGGAGTTGCCGGCGAGGATGCCCTCGCCCAGGGCGCAGTGCTCGGTGACGAGCGCCATCACATCCCGCTCCGCCACGCGCAGCGAGGTGTTGGAGGCACGCACCTTCTCCAGGAGCCCGTTGCGGGTGTGCATCTCCCGGACGACAGGCTCCATGCGCAGGAGCACCTCCTCCGACTGCCAGATGACGCGCTCAATCTCCGCGATGGGCCGCAAATCCGGACCGGTGATGATGACGCCCACCTCGATGATGGAACACGTCTCCGGGTCCAGCCCGGTCATCTCCAGGTCCAGCCACACGAAGCGCTGCTCACTCGAAATCATGCGGCGGACCCTACCAGCCCGCGCGTGTGCCCGGGGTGCTCATTGCTCCACGTCCGTGTGGACATCCACATCCGAAGCCAGCGTCCGGTGCACCGGGCAGCGGTCCGCGATGGCCACCAGCGCCGCGCGCTGCGCGTCCGTCAGCGGGCCCTCCAGCTTCACCGTTCGTTGCAGCCGGTCCATCTTCCCGTCCTTCGTCTCGCACTCCTCGCACGCCTTCGCGTGCACCTTCTCGTGGCTCAGCCGCACGTGGACATGCTCCAGCGGCCAGCCCTTGCGCGCCGCATAGAGTCGCAGCGTCATCGCGGTGCACGCCCCCAGCGCGGCCGTCAGCAGTCCGTAGGGCGTGGGGCCGGTGTCCTCGCCGCCCACCGACAGCGGCTCATCCGAGCGCAGCCGGTGCGCTCCCACGCGGATGTCCTGGGCGAAGCGGCCCTCCCCCGCCTCGTGGACCTCCACCACGCCCGGAGGCAGGGGCGCCTCACGCTCCCGCACCGGAGTCACCTGCCGCGCGGCCCACACCCCCAGCACGTCGGCGGCATGGCCCGCGTCCGCGTCGTGGGACAGGAAGTGGTCCGCGCCCTCCAGCAGCATCAGGCTGGCCGGACGGCGGGCCATGGCCATCCACCGCCGGGCGTGCTCGAGCGGCACGTACCGGTCCGCCGGCGCATGCAGCACCAGCAGCTCGCCCGGAAAGGCGTTCAGCGCCCGCCGCAGGTGCGCCTCGTCGATGTCCTGGAGGAAGCGGCGCGTGAGGCGCAGACGGCCCGGCCCGAAGTCGAGCTCGCCCTCACCCGCCTCCCGCGCGGTGGGAGACAGCCGTTCGAGCAACGGCCCACCCCCCACCGGCGCATTCACCAGCGCCAGCGCGGCCACCTCCGAAAGCCGGGGCAGCGCCGCGGCCGCCGCCGTGCCGCCCAGGCTGTGCCCCACCAGCAGGCGCACTGGCGGGTAGCGCTCCCGAAGCCACGCCGCCGCGGCCTCCACCGCCTCCACCGAGGGCACCGTGTCCGGCCGCGGCCCGGCAGCCACGGGCGCGGTGAAGTCCAGCGACAGCACCGCGAAGCCGCGGGCCACCAGCGCATGGGCCAGCCGGGAAGGTGCCGGTGATGGCCCCAGGCACGCGAAGCACCCCACCCGCACCGCGCTGGCCACGGGCCTGCCGGGTGGCAGGTCCAGCCGCGCCGTCACCACCGAGCCCTCCGCGCCTCGCAGCGCCACGTCCCGCGCGCCCATGCGTCACAGCTCCACTTCGCACTCAGCCGTCCACAAGCCATCCGCGCCCTGGGACACACGCGTGTCCACCAGCGACACGCCCCGCACGTCTCGCGCGAAGGGGTGGCGCTCCCGGTCCAACGGCTCACCGAAGGCGTGGCCGAAGAGGCGCGTGCCGTCCATGCGCACCGCGAAGCACCGGAAACACAGGTGGCGTGCCGCCATCTTGTGGACGATGGCGCGCAGCCAGTCCGCCAGCAGCCGCTCCGTCGCCGTCGCCTCGCACACCAGCTCCACCTCCTCGCGCACCTCCACCGAGGCGGGGTCCACCACCAGCGCGCACAACGCCACCGCTGCCTGCTCGAAGGCCTCTTCCAGCGAGCGCCCCCGTCCGCGCACCACGCGCTCCGAGCCGCGGGTGAGGTGCTCCCACCGAGGCATCGCCTCGCGCGCCGCCGACGCCTGCCCTGTCTCCATGACGCCTCCTTCGTGGGTGTGTCCCGTCGCCAGATTCACGCGCGCGCCTCCGTGCCGACTCCGCCAAGGAAGCGGAGGAACCACGCGGCGGCCTGGCGGGCCACCTGCTCCAGCGCGCCGGGCTCCTCGAAGAGGTGCGTGGCCCCCGGGATGATTTGGATGCCCTTCAGTCCCTCCATCCGCGCGAGTGACGCCTCGTTCAGCTCCAGCACGCCCACGTCCTGCCCGCCGACGAGCAGCAGCGTGGGCGCCTGCACGCGGGGCAACACCGGTCCGGCCAGGTCGGGCCGCCCGCCGCGCGACACCACGGCGTGGATGAGGTCCGGATGCAGGGCCGCCGCGACGAGCGCCGCCGCGGCGCCGGTGCTGGAGCCGAAGTAGCCCATGCGCAGCACAGCCAGCGCCGGCTGCCGCTGCGCCCATTCCGTCACCGCCGCCAACCGCCGGGCGAGGAACGGGATGTCGAAGCGCAGCTCCCCGGTGCGCGCGTCCTCCACCTCCTCTGCTTCGCTCAGCAGGTCGAACAGCAGCGTGGCCAGCCCCTGCGCGCGCAGCGCACGCGCCACCGCGCGGTTGCGGGGACTGAAGCGGCTGCTGCCGCTGCCATGGGCGAAGATGACCAGGCCTCGCGCGCCGTCCGGGATGCCCAGACTGCCCCCCAGCGCCACGTCACCTACCTGGACCTGCACCTCCCGGACGTCCGGGTCCGTATTTCCTTCCTGCCACATGTCTTCCGTTCCTCCTTGTCTCCCATCACATCCAGAAGCCGCCCAGGTCCGTGGACTCGAGGACCTCGCGCGGCTGCACCGGCTCCCGGGCGCGCACGAGCAACTGCCGCAGCTCCACGTCCGGCAGCGGCCGGTAGTCGTCGTAGGCCTCCGACACGTCGCGCATCGCGGGCAACACCTCCACGCAATGCACCGCGTCCGCTTCCGGGCGCACCCGGGCCAGCCCATGCGGGGTCCCCACGGGGACGCCCAGCACCAGCCGGGCCGGGTGTTGCCGCCGCAGCACCTGGAGCGCGGCCATGGCCGTGGCGCCCGACACCAACCCGTCATCCACCAGCAGCACCGTGAAGCCCCCCATCGCGGGCTCCGAGGTGCCCCGCAGCCGCTGGACCTGATTGTCCACTTCCGAAGCCTCCGCCCGCGCCAGGCTCCGGGCCTCCACCTCCGGCAGGCCCAGGCCCCGCAGCGCGTCCTGGTCCAGGTAGATGCCGCCCCCTTCCGACACCGCGCCCAGCACCGTCATCCGGCCCGGCACGTCAATCCGGCGGGAGACCCAGACGTCCAGTGGCGCCTCCAACGCGTGGGCCACCTCGTACGCCACGCGGAGCCCACCTCGCGCCAGGCCCAGCACACGCACCTCGCCACCCCGGTAGGGCAACAGCCGCGCCGCCAGCCGGCGGCCCGCATCTGCTCGGTCCCGAAAGCGCATTGCGTCCTTCCTCCTTCCCACAAGGAAGTCACGGGGCGCGCGACTGGCGGCGGAGGGCCATGCGAGGGCCGTCCCGGAGGGATGCTCGCGGGGGGACCGCCGGGGACGCGCCGTCCGACCGGCAGGCGCGCTAGGGTGCGGCCCATGGACCCTGTCCTCCTTGTTGGCACGGCGAGCCCCCACCTGGGACGCGCGCTCGGGCAAGCCCTGGGCGTAGCGCCCGCTGACTGCCACTTCGAGCGTTTCCCCGACGGGGAAATGCACGTCGAAGTGCCCGAGCTGGTGCGAGGCCGCACCGTCATCCTGGTGCAGTCCACGACGCCCCCCGCGGGCGAGCACCTGCTGGAGTTGCTGCTGATGGCGGACGCATGCTGGCGCATGGGGGCCGCCCGCCTGGAAGCAGTGGTGCCCTACCTGGGCTATGCGCGGCAGGACCGGCGCGCCAGGCCAGGAGAGCCCCTGGGCGGCCGGCTGGTGGCAGACCTGCTGTCACAGGGCCGCTTCGCGCGCGTGCTGGTGGTGGACCTGCACAGCCCCGCGCTGGAAGGCTGCTTCGGCGCGCCGCTGGAGCACCTCACCTCGCTGCCGCTGCTGGCGGAAGCGCTGCGCGAGCACGTCACCGACACCTCCGTGGTGGTGGCGCCGGACCTGGGCGCGGTGAAGCGCGCGGAGGCCCTGGCGCGGCTGCTGGACCGGCCGTGGGCGGTGATTCACAAGGTGCGGCTGAGCGGGGACGAGGTCCACGCCAGCGGGCTGATGGGCGAGGTGCGCGGACGCCGCCCGATTCTGGTGGATGACATGGTGTCCACCGGTGGCACCCTGGCCGCCGCCGCGGGCACCCTGCGCGACGCGGGCTGCGTGGAGGACTTCACGGTGGCGACGACCCACGCCCTGCTGGTGGGCCCCGCCGTGGAGCGCCTGCGCACCTTGCCGCTCACCCGGCTGGTGAGCACCGACAGCGTGGAGCCTGTCCTGGGGCTGCCGTTCCAGCACCAGGTGGTGACGCTCGCGCCCCTGGTGGCCCGGGCCCTGCGGCCCTGACGGCCAGCGGACACTTTCCGCGCCTAGGCCCTGCCCGCCCGAGGGGGCCTGCGCTCCTCGGCAGCACCGCCAGCCAGGGCGTGGGGTGCCATTCTCCCGCCCCAACACACGGAGTCGGTTAGGCTCCCCGGCACCATGTCCGACACGCTGCTGACGAAGCTCGACTCGGGGGTCCTCACCCTCACCTTCAACCGGCCCGAGAAGAAGAACGCCTTCACGCATGCCATGTACGAGGCGGCCACCCGCGCGCTGAAGGACGCGGAGGGCAACGTCGACGTGCGCGCGGTGCTGCTCACCGGCGCGGGCAACGTCTTCACCGCCGGCAACGACATTGGCGACTTCATGGAGCACCCGCCCGCGGGCGAGGACAGCGCCGTGTTCCGCTTCCTGCGCGCGCTGGTGGACGCGGACAAGCCGATTCTGGCGGCGGTGGACGGCCCGGCGGTGGGCATCGGCACGACGATGCTGCTGCACTGTGACTACGTGGTGGCCAGCGAGCGCGCGCGCTTCCACATGCCCTTCGTCCAGTTGGGGCTGTGCGCGGAGGGCGCCAGCAGCCTGCTCATCCCCAGGACGGCGGGCTTCGCGCTGGCCAGCGAGTTGCTCCTCTTCGGCGAGCCCTTCGACGCGGCCACGGCGCTGCGCGCGGGCCTCATCAACAAGGTGGTGCCGGACGCCAGCCTCCAGCAGGTGGCCACCGAGCGCGCCGCCACGCTGGCCTCCCGCCCGGCGGAGGCGGTGCGCGTGACGAAGCGGCTGATTCGCGAGCCCCTGCGCGCCCAGATTCGCGAGACGCTGGCCCGCGAGGGCGGCGAGTTCATCCAGCGCCTCCAGTCCACCGAGGCGCAGGAAGCCTTCATGTCCTTCATGTCCCGCGGCCGGAAGTAGGGCCGGCGGAACCTCCGGGCCCGGATACCCCATGAGGGATGCCGGGCCCGGCCGTCCGCGTGACTACCGCGACGTGGGTGCCTGCGGCGGACGCGGCGGGGTGCCCTTCGCGAGGAAGGACTCGACGCTGGCCGCCTGCGTCTTCTTCAGCGCGATGCACTGGTCCACGAGCTCCAGCACCTGCGCCAGCACCCGGGGGCCACCCGGCGCCTTCGCGGTGCGCTCGGAGAAGAAGTCCTCCACCTGCTGACGCTTGCCCGCATCGCAGAAGTTGCTGCCGATGTAGGCCATGCGCCCGGCGGCATCGAGGGGCAGCAGCGCCTCGGGCGAGTCCCCCACCAGGCGGTCGTAGTTCTCCTTCACGAAGTCGAAGGCCACGTCCTGGGTGCGCAGGCCCTGCGAGGCCGCGAACGCCATCCACATCGTCTCGCGCGGGTCCAAGCCCTTCTCGAACACCAGGGCCAGGTTCTGCTTCACCAGCTCCGGGTCCGTGAAGCTGCTCAGCGCGCCGATGAGGTGCTGGCGCGTGCGCCGCTCCGTCTCCGAGCGCACCGCCACGACGAGCTGCTCCCGGAAGGCCGCGTCGTTCTCGGTGGCGGCGAGGGCGAGCACCACGTCCACCATCTCCGGCGCCACCGCGTGCTTGTCCTTCAGCCACTTGTTCGCGAGGACACGCGCCTCCGCGAGCAGCTTCGGGTCTCTGCCTTCCCGTCCCGCCAGCCGCACCAGCCGGGGCCGGAGCAGGCGCGTGTCCTCGCTCTCGCCCTTGCGCGGGGCGAAGCCGAGCTGCCGCGCCCGGGGGCCATACGTCTCACGCAGGAAGCGGGCCCGGTCCTTCAGCTTCTCATCCGGCAGCAGCCGCGAGCTGACCAGCTCCAGCAGGTCCAGCGAGGCCAGGGTGACGACACGGTCCGGCTCATTCGCCAGGCGGCTCGTCAGGGCCAGGGCCTCGGCAGCGGGAATCGTCCCGGCCAGGGCCAGCGCGCGCACGTCCGTCAGGAACGTCACCTGCTCGGTGCGCGACAGCCGCTTCATTCCGGACTTCGCCAGCTTCGCCGCCGCGTCCCCATCGAGCTGGACCCGGAAGTAGCCCGCGCCCTCCGCGTTGGGGAACACCCAGTCCGGGCACGTCTTCGCCTCGCTCAGGGCCACCTCCGCGCGCTCGCCCTCCAGCAGCGTGCAGGTCCGAGCCTCCTTGCCGCCCACCGCGTACTCCACGCACACCGGCACCTTCCACGTCTGCGGGCCCGGCGACGCGGCCCCCAGCCGCAGGTAGCGCTGCTGCGTGAGCACCACCTTCGCGCCGTCCGCGCCGCACGCCAGCGACGCGGTGACGAGCGGCGCCCCGCTCTGGTCCAGGAAGGTCCCCAGCATGCCCGTCACGTCCTTGCCGGACTCAGCGGACACGGCGTCCAGGAAGTCCTTCGCGGTGGCGTTTCCGCCCGCGTGCTTGCGGAAGTAGCGCTGGATGCCGCGCTGGAAGACATCCCGGCCCAGCCACTCCTCCGTCATGCTGAGCACCGCGGAGCCCTTGCCGTAGGTGATGCCGTCAAAGGCGTTGTGGATGTCGTTGGCGCTCTCAATGGGCTGGCGGATGCGGCGCGCCGACAGGAGGCTGTCCACGTCCAGGGCCCGGGCGCGGTCGTGCACGCGCTCGACGGGCGCGTCCCAGGCGGGGCGCCACGTTTCGACGATGCGCGGGGTCATCCACGAGGCGAAGGCCTCGTTGAGCCACAGGTCATCCCACCACTGCATGGTGACCAGGTTGCCGAACCACTGGTGCGCCAGCTCGTGCACCTGCGTGTCGGAGAAGGCACGCTGGCGGCCCAGCGAGTCTTCCTCCGGCTTCGCGAGGATGAGGCGCGAGTTGAACGTCACCAGGCCCGGGTGCTCCATGGCGCCACCCAGCAGCGGCACCGCCAGCACGTCCAGCTTCTCGTACGGGTACGGGATGCCGAAGTAGTCCTCCAGCGCGGCGAGGATTTCCGGCGTCACCTGCGCGGCGTAGGCGCCCTCCGCCGTGCGGCCGCGCGGGGTGATGATGCGCGTCTTCACCTTCTTCTGACCCGCGTCCGCGGCGGGGAGGAAGTCGAAGGGCCCCACGCCGAAGGCGATGAGGTAGCTGGGCAGCGGCTGCGTGCGCGCGAAGCGGTAGGTGCGGCCACCGTCCGGGCGCACCTCCTCCGACTCCTGCGGTGTGTTGGTGACGGCCACGACGCCCGCGGGCACGTGGAAGGTGAGCTGCCACGGCACCTTGAAGCCGGGCTCGTCGAAGGAGGGGAACACGCGGCGCGCGTCCACCGGCTCGAACTGGGTGTAGATGTACCAGTCCCCGCCTTCCTTGACGCGGAAGGCGCCGTCCGTCTCCTTCTCCGACGCGACGCCTTCATAGTTGATGCGCAGCCTCGCCTGCCCGGTGGCCAGCGGCTTCGCCACAGAGAAGCCGAGGAAGTCCTCCTCGCCCTTCACGGGCGTCCCGAAGAAAGCCGAACCGTTCTGGATGAACACGGCCCCCGTCACGTTGAGGCTCTTGGCGTGCAGCCACACCACGGACGTGGGCGTCGTCACGTCGAGCGAAATGTCCATCACGCCCTGGAACGAGGACACCTTCGGGTCCAGCGTGAGCTCCACCTTGTAGCCGGTGGGGCGCACCTCCGTGGGCAGGCGCAGCTTCGGAGACGGCGGCGTGGCGGAGACGGCCTGTTGTGAGGCCTGGGCCGAGGGGGGTTCAGCGGTGGCGGGAGGGTTCTGCCGGGCACCGCACGCACTGAGGAGGGCGACAGCGGCCAGTGCCGCTGGACGGAGCAGGTTGGGCATGGCGCGCAGTGTGTCCCATGCCGGGCGAGCAAGGTAGCGCGCAACAGGCAGGTGTGGCCTTGCCGTCATCTCCACTTCGAGGTGGAGTGCGTCACGTGTCCCAGATTGCGCCTGCATCCCCGCCCCCTGACTCACCCGCCGTGACGCAGAAGCTCCCGTCAGAGCACCTGCGCCGCATCGTCGGCACGCCACCCGGACGGGTGGTGGGATTCCTCACGCGCTTTGTCTGGGCGTTCTTGACGTGGCTGTCTCCGGAGTCGCGTGACGCGCTCGCTCGCTTCGTGGGCAACCTCGCGTACAGGCTGGGTATCCGTCGTCGCGTGGCGCTGGAAAACCTGACCATGGCGATGCCGGAGAAGAGTGACGCGGAGCGCCGGGAGATTGCGCGCGGCGCCTACATCAACATGTCGCGCGTGGTGCTGGAGTCCCTGCCCTCCGGCGACCGGCTGCCGCGGGACTGGGCCGAGCAGGGCGTGGAAGGCGATGCGGCCTGGCAGGCGCTGAAGGCGCGCGTGGCCACGGGCAAGGGCGCGCTGCTGGTGACGGCGCACTTCGGCAACTGGGAGTTGCTGGGGGACATGCTCATCCGCCAGGGCATCCCGCTGGACGCGCTGGTGCGCCCGCTGAAGGGCGCGCTCAATACGCGCATCGCGGAGAACCGCGTGCGCGTGGGCGCCGGCCTCATCTATCCGCGAGGCGCCATCCAGGAAATCATCGACGCGGTGAATCGCGGCGAGTCCCCCTTCATGCTGCTGGACCAGGCGCTGCCGGCGAAGGGGGCGGCCTTCGTGCCCTTCTTCGGCAAGCTGGCCTCCACCACGCCGGCCATGGCGGTGGCGGCGGCGCGCACGGACGCCCCGGTGTTCGTGGTGATGGGCGTACGCAACGGCCGAGGCGGCGCCCGCTTCCGCATGGAAGTGGAAGGCCCCATCCTCCCGCCCGCGCCGGGTGAGTGCGCCGACCCGATTACGGAGCACACCGCGCGCGTGACGGCCGCGCTGGAGCGCTGCATCCGCAAGTACCCGGACCAGTGGATGTGGCTGCACCGCCGCTGGAAGGTGCAGCCACCACCGGAGGCCGCCCTGTCCGCCGGGACTACGCCACCACCGTCCGCTTCAGGTGCGCCCCCAGCCGGGTGACGAGCTCGTAGTGAATCGTCTGGGCCCAGCCGGCCAGTGACTCGGCGGGCACGGACTCCTCGCCGTCGCGGCCCATCAGGGTGGCCGTCACGGGGCGCTCGTCGGACGTGGCGCGTGTCACGTCCACGATGAGGTGATTCATCATCACCCGTCCCAGCACCGGACACCGGCGGCCATTCACCAACACGTGCGCCTTGCCCGACACGAGGCGCGGGTAGCCGTCGTAGTACCCCACCGGCAGCACCGCGATGCGCGTGGGCTCCGGACACCGGTACGTGCAGCCGTAGCCCACGTAGCTGCCCGCGGGCAGCCACTTCACCACCTGGCTGCGGCACCGCCACGACAGCACCGGCTTGAGCACCGGAACCTCGCCCAGCACCAGCCGCGCGGACAGCCGCGTCTCCGGCGACGGCCACAGCCCGTAGAGCGAAATCCCCACGCGCAGCGCCTCATAGCGAGCGCGAGGCAGCACCAACGTCGCGGCGCTGGCGGCGATGTGCCTTTGCAGCGGCCGGGCCGGCGCCAGTTGCTCGGAGAGGAACGCCAGCCCCTTCTCGAAGGCGTCCACCTGCGCCAACGCGTAGCCCTGCTCCGTCACGTCCTCCGTGTTGGCGAAGTGGCTGAGCACGCCCACCACCTCCAGCACGTCGCGGGACTCCGAGAGGAAACGAGACTCCGTGGGCAGCCCCTCCAGCGTGAAGCCCTCACGCCCCAGGCCGGTGTCGAGGTGGACGTGGACCCGCAGGGGCCGCTCCAGCTTCGCCGCGCGCAACACCGCCGCCGCGTCCGCCCAGCCACGGTCCGCCACCACCGCGTCCACGCCCTCGCGCGCCAGCACCACCGCCTCATCCGGCGCCACCGCGCCCAGGACGAGCACCTGCCGCGGCGCCAGTCCCAGTGCCCGCTCGTACTCCCGCACCTTCAGCGCGTCCTGCGGGGCAATGACATAGAGGAGGTCCACCTCGCCGTGGACCACGGGCAGCACCTGCGCGAGCCCGTGCCCATACGCGTTGCCCTTGAGCACCACCCCCAGGGCGCGCGGCGCCCCCTGCCCCTCCAGGGCCCGGAACACGGCCACGTTGTGCCGCAGGGCGGACGCACTCAACTCCAGCCACGAGGAATGGACCGCGTCTCCTGGGCCACTGCCGATTGACTCCACGTTCACCTCCACCACGTTCGCAGCCATACCAGCAATGCACGGGCCATGCGCCAGGCGCGGCCCATGCGCCACACCCGCCCGCGCGCGGAGCAGGCGGACGGCGGTGGCAACGCCCCGGGTCCATGTCGCCTCCTTGCTGGAAGGGCCGCTGGGGAAGCATTGTCGCCTCCGACGGTTGAACCGCCCGGAGCGGTTTTCCGGAGGCGGTGCCATCGACTCGCGCGTGTCCCCCATGGACTTATCCCTGGCCCAGGCCTTCGTCGCGGCGCGCGGTGGCGCGGAGGCGTCTTCGCCGGAGTCGCTGGCCCCACTCCAAGCACGGCTGGCCCAGGCCCTGGACATGGCGCGCGCGCCCTGGCCCGGGGTGGACCTGGAAGGCCGCCGCTTCGTCAGTCACCTCGCCCGGCTGCTCCCCGGTGACAGCACGGCGGTGGCAGTGGAGACCCTGAGCCTGCCGGACGTCTACCTCGCTCGCGCGGCGGCGGACGGGCTGCCCACGGCGCTCTCCGCGTTCGAGGCGCGCTACCTCCCGGAGGTGAATCTCGCGGTGGTCCGGCTGAAGCTGCCACCCTCGGGCCTGGACGAGGTACGCCAGCTCTTGCGTCAGCGCATGCTCGTGGGCAGCGCGGAGACACCGGCCCGGCTGGCCGCCTATCCGGGCACGGGCCCGCTGAGTGGCTGGGTGCGCGCGGCGGCGCTGTGGCTCGCCCTGGACTGGCAGCGGCAGCGCGGCGGACCGGCGGAATCCACGGACGACGGCGACCTGTCGATGCTGGTGTCCCCCGAGGACGACCCCGAGCTGGCCTACCTCAAGCGTACGTACCGCGCCGAGTTCAGCGACTGCTTCTCCACCGCGCTCCTCGCGCTGGAGCCGCGCCAGCGCAACGTGCTGCGCCTCAAGTACCTGGACGGCCTGAGCATCGACCAGCTCGCCGCGCTGTACGGCGTGCACCGCTCCACCACGGCGCGCTGGGTGCTGGGCGCCCAGGAAACCCTGCTCCAGCAGACGCGGCAACGGCTCACCGAGCGCCTGCGCCTCACGTCCTCCCAGCTCGACAGCGTGCTGCGCCTCATCTCCAGTCAGCTCGACGTGAGCCTCAGCCGCCTGCTGCGCTCTCGGATGAACGACTGACGCGCGCGTCCCATGGCCTGCCTGGATGAAAACACCTTCGTGGCGCTGCTGATGGGGGGCCTGCCTCCCGCACGCGCGACGGAGGTGGATGCGCACCTGGACACCTGCTCCGCCTGCCGCCGCATGGTGGCCGAGGCCCTGCGGGCCCAGGCCCCCGACGACGAACCGCCCGAGGCCACCACCGCGCTGACGAACTCCCGTCCGCCCTCGGGAAAAGGCCCCTCGCTGGAGCGAGGCACCGCGGTGGGCCGCTACCTGGTGTTGGAGCGGCTGGCCTCCGGAGGCATGGGCGTCGTCTACAGCGCCTACGACCCGGAGCTGGACCGGCGCGTGGCGCTCAAGCTGCTGCGCGTCGCGGCCCTGGGCCTGGAGGCGGAGCAGGGCCGCGCGCACCTGCTGCACGAAGCGCAGGCCATGGCACGCGTCTCCCATCCGCACGTGGTGCCCGTCTACGACGTGGGCACCTTCGGGCCGCAGGTGTTCCTCACCATGGAGCTGGTGGACGCGCGGACGCTGCGCCCCTGGCTGAAGGACGCGCCTCGGACGTGGCGACAGGTGCTGGCGCTGTTCCTGGACGCGGGCCGGGGACTCGCGGCGGCGCACGCGGCGGGCGTGGTCCACGGGGACTTCAAGCCGGAGAACCTGCTGGTGGGCCAGGACGGCCGCGTGCGCGTCACCGACTTCGGGCTCGCGCGCAACGCCAATCCATTGGACGACGTGTCCCCCCTCGCGGGAGGCACGCCCGCGTACATGGCCCCCGAACAGATGGAGGCCCACGCGCCCGCGGACGCCCGAAGCGACCAGTTCGCCTTCTGCGTCACGCTATTCGAAGCCCTCTACGGCGAGCGCCCCTTCGCCGCCACCACCCCGCACGAACTGCTGACCGAGGTGCGCGCCGGCAAGGTGCGGCCCGCGCCCCGGGGCACACACGTCCCACCCTGGCTGCGGCGCGTGCTGCTGCGGGGGCTGTCCGCCAGCGCCATGGACCGGTACACGGACCTGAATGCCCTGCTGGCCGCGCTTCAGCACGACCCGGCCTCGCGCTGGAAGCGCTGGTTGCCCGCGGTGGGCGGCGCGGCGCTGCTGCTGATGGCGGTGGGCCTCACCCACGCAGTGCACGCCAGCCGGGCACGGGCATGCCAGCGCGCCGACGAGGCCATGGCCTCGGTGTGGGGGCCGGAAGCGCAGCAGACCATCGAGTCCGCCTTCCTCGCGACGGGCAAGCCCTTCGCGCCCGCCGCATGGCTCCGCGTGCGGCGCTCGCTGGATGCGTACACCGCGGAGTGGGCGACGATGCGGACCTCCGCTTGCGAGGCCACGCGCGTGCGGGGTGAGCAATCCGAGCAGGTCCTCGCGCGGCGCATGCACTGCCTGGATGGGCGGCTGGCGGAAGTGGCCGCCCTCACGCAGCTCTTCACCCGAGCGGACGCGGGCACCGTGGAGCTGGCCGCGCGCGCCGCGGAGGCCCTGCCGCCGCTGGGCAAGTGCTCGGACCTGGCGGCACTGGCGGCGCGTGAGCCCCAGCCCGCGGACGGCGCCTCCCTTGAACGGGCACGGACGCTGGTGCGGGTGCGAGCCCTGAAGGCCGCGGGCAAGTACACGGAGGCGGTGGCGCTGCTGGAGCCCGTGGTGAAGGCGGCGAAGGACGCGGAGGACCGCCACGGCGGCGCGGACGCCCTGCTGCTGATGGGACAGCTGCGGGAGGAGACAGGCCAGCCGCGCGACGCGGAGACCACCTACTTCGACGCCGTGTGGAACGCGGAGGCCGGGCGCAACGACGTGGCGGCCGCGCGCGCCTGGACGCGGCTGGTGCATGCCTCCGGCTATGTGCTGGACCAGCACGCCCTGGGACACCGGTGGCGTGAGCGCGCGGAGGCCGCCATTGAACGGCTGGGCGGTGACGGCGTGCTGCGCGCGCAGCTCCAGGCCCGGGTCGGCGCGCTCCTCTTCGCGCAGGGGCGCTACACGGAGGCGGCCGAGCAGCAGGAGTCCGCCCTCTCGCGCTTGGAAGCCACCTATGGGCCTGACAGCCTGGAGGTCACCGACGTCCGGCTCGAGCTGGGTGCCACGCGCATGGCGCAACTGCGCGCCGACGAGGCGATGCGACTCTTCGAACAGGCGCTGAGCACGCGCCGCGCGGCCCTGGGGCCCAGCCATCCGGACGTGGCACGTGCCCAGTTGGAGCTGGCCTATGCGCACTGGCGCAGGTCTGACGTCGAACAGGTGGAAGCCCTGGCCCGCGGCGCGCTGGAGGTCTTCGAGCGCGCGCTCGGCCCCGAGCACCCGGACGTCGCCTCCGCCATCAATCCCCTGGCCGCGGCCCTCCAGCGGATGAACCGCTCCGATGAGGCGCTGCGGCTCCAGGAGCGCGCGCTGGACATCGCGCTCAAGGTCGAAGGCGCGGACGGCGCGGGGGCGCTCATCACTTCGGGCAACCTGGCCACGCTGATGGCGCGCGCTGGCCGCTCCGAAGAGGCCCTGACCCGCTTCCACACCATGCTCGCGCCGCTGGAGCAGCGGCTGGGCGCCCAGCATCCCTACGTGGCCCAGACGCTGCGGGCCACGGGCAGACTCTTGATGATGGACCAGCGCTACACCGAAGCCCTGCCCTACCTCGAGCGCGCCCGCGCCATCTTCGATGCGCGCGAGGACGACGCCTACGGCTACCGGACGGGGACGCTGATGGACCTGGGCCGCACGCTGCTGGCGCTGCACCGGCCGCTTCAGGCCGCCGAACTCCTGGAGCGGGTGGTGGCCAGCGGGGCCCGGTCGCCGCAGGCGCCCAGCGAGCAGGCACGCGCGCGTTTCTTCCTGGCGCAAGCGCTCTGGGACGCGAAGCGGGACCGGCCTCGCGCGCTTCAGTTGGCGGAGGAAGCCCGTGAGTCATTGGTGACGCTGGGGACGTCAGGACAGGAGGCACTGGCGGAAGTGGATGCCTGGCGGGCACGCCTGCCCAGGCCCACACACATTCCCGCCGCGCGAGCCCCCTGAATGCCTGACACCCGACAGAGGGTTTCCGGATAGATGCAAAGCGCATTAAAGGGAGAGCGGATGCGAACGCTCTTCATTGGAGACGTGCACGGGTGCGCGGAGGAACTGGACGCGCTGCTGACGCAGTGCGCCTGGCAGCCGGACGACCGCGTGGTGCTGGTGGGAGACCTGGTGGCGAAGGGCCCGGACTCCGCCGGTGTGGTGCGCCGTGCGCGTGAGAAGGGCTTCCTCGCGGTGCGAGGCAACCATGACGCCCACGTGCTGCGCTGGCACGCCGGCCGGGGGCCGCGCGGCAAGAAGCTGAAGCCCGAGCATCAGCAGGTGCTGGACACCCTGACGCCCGAGGACTGGGCGTGGCTGGAGTCCCAGCCGCTGTACCGCTTCTTCCCTGAGCTGAACGTGGTCGCCGTGCACGGCGGGCTGGTGCCGGGCGTGCCGCTGGAGGCGCAGAAGGAAGACGAGCTGCTCAACCTGCGCAGCATCCTGCCGGATGGGACGCCGTCGAAGCGCGTGGACGCGGGCGCGCCCTGGGCCAGTCTGTGGCAGGGGCCGGAGCTGGTCATCTTCGGCCATGACGCCATGCGGGGCATCCAACGGCACCCGTATGCGGTGGGGCTAGACTCCGGCTGCGTGTACGGCGGCAAGCTCTCCGCCTACGTGATGCCGGAGGGCCGCATCGTGTCCGTCCTGGCGAAGCGCGCCTACGTGGATGTGGACGCCTCCTGATTGAAGGAAGCGTCCACGCGCGTCATCACGTCGCCGGGGGCCGCACCACCAGCACGGGCCGGTCCGTGCGCAGCAGCAGGGACTGCGTCACCGAGCCCAGCACGGCGCGCTTCCAGCCCGACCGCCCATGCGTGCCCATGACGATGGCGCTCGCGCCCAGTCGCTCGGCCGTCTGCGCCAGCGTGGCCACCACGTCCTTGCTGCCGGGGATGATGCTCAGCCGCACGTTCCGGTCGTTCGCGCTCTTGGGGACGAGCGCCGAGAGCTGCTCGCGCATCTGGGCCTCCTCCTCGAGTGACGGCTTCGATTCCGTGGCGTGCACCAGGTGCACCGTGCCGCCCGGAGCCGTCAACGCGAAGGCATGGGCCACCGCGCGGTTGCCCGTCTCCGAGAAGTCCGTGGCCACCATCACCTCGCGGTACTCCGGCAGCGGCGTGTCCGTGCCCACCGCCATCGCCTGCGCGGGCACGCACACCACGGACATCCGCGCCAGCCGCAGCGCATGACGCGACACGCTCCACAGCCGCCCCAGCGCGCGGCGGTGGTGCGTGCCCACCACCAGCAGGTCCGCGTGCTCCTGCTCGGCCAGGTCCACCAGGTGGTCGGCGATGCGCCCCACGCCCACCTCCACGCGAGAGCGCACGGGCGTTCCGCCCTGGGCCAGCGGGGCCAGCAACTCCGCGCTCTCCCGCTCCAGCACCTGCTGCAACTCGGGCAGGGCCTCACCGTAGGCCAAGGCCTGCCGCAGCCCCAGGCGGCGCGCCTCCTCCTCGGGCCAGTAGACGCGTCCGCCCACGACATCCACCCGGTCCCCCTTGCTCAACGTCAGCACCCAGTCGCGCGCCGCCTCGAAGGGCAGGGAGCGGTCCACGCCGAGGAACACCTTCAGGGACCGCTCGCCCCGGACCCACGCCTCCAGCGGTGCAGGGTCGCGCATGACGAGCAGGGGCACCGTCAGCGACTGCGCCATCCGGTCCACCGTGCCACCCTCGCCCCCGAAGGGCGATTCGTCCGCGGGTCGCGATGCCACCACCAGCGAGGCACCCTGCTCCCGGCAGAACCCCTCCAGCATCACCGCCGGCTCGCCGGTGAGGAGCACGGGCTCCACCTTCACCCCCAACTGCTCCAGGCGCTTCGTCTCGTCGCTCAGCACCGCCTCGGCGGACCCCAACAGGGCCTTGCCGAAGGCGCGCACGGAGTCGGGGTTGAGGACATGAACCAGCCACAAGGACGTACCGGCCTTGCGAGCCAGCTCCGCGGCCAGCGTGGAGGCCCGCCGCGCGGAGTCGGAGAAGTTGGTGGCACAGACAATGGACATGGCAGCTCCAGGTTCGAAAGGGCGTGGAGTGGAAATCAACGCGCGCGGAGCACCTGCTCGGCGCGCACCTCGTTCACCAGGGGCTCGCCACGCTCAAAGGCCTGGAGGCTCGCCAGGGTCGTCTCGGCGATGTTGGCGAGCGCCTCATGGGTGAGGAAGGCCTGATGCGACGTGACGAGCACGTTCGGAAAGGTGAGCAGCCGCGCCAGCACGTCATCCTGGAGCACCTGCCCGGAGAGGTCCTGAAAGAAGACGCCCTCCTCTTCTTCATACACATCCAGTCCGGCGCCACCGATGTGGCCGGACTTGAGCGCGGCGACCAGCGCCTTGCTGTCGATGAGCGCGCCGCGGCCGGTGTTGACGAGCACCACGCCCCGCTTCATCCGCGCCAGCGCCGCCGCGTCCACCAGGTGGCGCGTGCCCGGCGTCAGCGGGACATGCAACGAGAGGACGTCTGACTCGGAGAAGAGCGTGTCGAGCGGGGCGTAGCGCACGCCCAGCTCGCGCTCGAAGGCCGCGTCCGGCGCCACGTCGTAGCAGAGCACGTTGCAACCGAAGCCCTTGAAGATGCGCGCCGCCACGCGGCCGATGCGGCCCGTGCCCACCACGCCCACCGTCTTGCCGGCGAGGTCGAACCCCACCAGCCCGTCGAGCGAGAAGTTCCAATCACGCACGCGTGAGAAGGCACGCGGGATGTGACGGTTGAGGGACATCACCAACGCCACCGCGTGCTCGGCCACCGCGTGGGGTGAGTACTCCGGCACGCGCGTGACACGCATGTCCAGCCGCCGCGCCGCTTCGAGGTCCACGTGGTTGTAGCCCGCGGAGCGCGCCGCCACGAGCCGCACCCCACCCGCGTGCAGCACCTCCAGCGTGGCCGCGTCCACCTTGTCGTTGACGAAGGAACACACGGCGGGGAAGCCCTCCGCCAGTGGCGCCGTCTGGAGCGTCAGGCGCGGCTCGAAATAGGTGAGCGCATGTCCGAAACGTGCGTTGGCGGCCTCCAGCGCGTCCCGGTCGTATCGGTGTGTGTCGAAGACAGCCACCCGCATGCCCGCTCCCCTGCCCGGCGAGTCATTCTCGCCGCGTGCCACCAGCGTCAATGCAAGGCCTGCTCCATGCAGCCCCCAGCCCGTCGGACCTCGACAGTCGCGCAAAAGATGCGCAGGCAGGGGGCGTGCGGCAAAAGCTGCACGAGCGGCGGGCGCCTGCTCGCCGGGCAGCGGACTTGTGGGAGCGCGCGTCGAGCCCAGGGCCTAGCTTGAGTTTCAGGCGCCAGTGCCCCTTCGAGCGGAGCCCCCGACATGACCTGGCCGGAAGACACCGCGCTGCTGACGGACCTCTACCAACTGACGATGACGGAGGCCTATCTCGAGGAGGGAATGTGGGACGAGGCCGTGTTCAGCCTCTTCGCGCGCAAGCTCCCGCCCCGGCGGAACTACCTGCTGGCTGCGGGGCTCGACGATGCGCTGAGGTACCTGGAGCACCTGCGCTTCGGCGCGGAGGCGCTGGACTGGCTGGCATCTCGAGGCCGCTTCTCGGACCGGCTGCTCGGGTGGCTCGAACGCTTCCGCTTCAGCGGTGACGTGGACGCCGTCGCGGAGGGCACACCGGTGTTCGCCCAGGAGCCGCTGTTGGAGGTCCGCGCGCCCCTGCCAGAGGCGCAGCTGGTGGAGACGTACCTCCTCAACCAGGTGCACTTCCAGACGACCGTGGCCTCGAAGGCCGCGCGCGTGGTGACGGCCGCCGCCGGACGCCACGTCATGGACTTCGGCTTGCGGCGCTACCACGGCACGGACGCCGGGATGAAGGTGGCGCGCGCGGCGTACGTGGCGGGCGTGGACTCCACCTCCAACGTGCTGGCGGGGAAGGCGTATGGGATTCCGCTCGCCGGCACCATGGCGCACAGCTACGTGCAGTCGCACGACGACGAACTGGAGGCGTTCCGCGCCTTCGTGCGCGTCCATCCAAACGCCACGCTGCTGGTGGACACCTACGACACGCTGCGCGGCGTGCAGCACGTCATCCGACTGGCGCGGGAGCTGGGCGAGGACTTCCAGGTGCGCTCCATCCGCCTGGACTCGGGCGATCTGCTCGCGTTGTCGAAGGCGGCGCGGGAGATGCTCGATGAAGCCGGCCTGGAGCAGGTGCGCGTGTACGCGAGCGGCGGACTGGACGAAGACGCGGTGGAGAGGCTGGTGACGCGCGGGGCGCCCATCGACAGCTTCGGCGTGGGCACGGCCATGGGCGTTTCGTCGGACGCGCCCGCGGTGGACATGGCCTACAAGCTGGTGGCGTACGCAGGGCGGCCTCGAGTGAAGCTGTCATCGGGGAAGCTGCTGCTCCCGGGCGCGAAGCAAATCTACCGGCGGGAGGTGGACGGCGTGGCGCGCGGCGACGTGCTCACGTGCAGGCAGGACACCGCGCCCGGAAGGCCCTTGCTCCAACCGGTGATGCGCGGGGGACAGCGGTTGCCCGAAGCGTCACCGACACTGGAGGCCATCCGCGAATTCGCGCGAAGCGAACGCTCACGGCTTCCGCCCGAGATTCGCGCCTTGTCCCCCGCCCGGCCGCCCTATCCCGTGGAGCTGGGACAAGCGCTGCTGCGGGCTCGCGAGCACGAAGTGGAGCTGTGGTCCGCGGCGACGTGAGCCTCGGTGATGCGCACGGCACGGAGTCACTTGCCGGCATTTCGCCAAGGCGGTAGGCAACGCCATGGCGACCAAGAAGACCGCTCCCTCACGAGCCTCCGCGGCGAAGGCGAAGAAGCCAGGCAAGGCGCCGCCTGTCCCCATCGAGACCGCGTGGCAGGACCTGGAAGCGACGCTGCGGAACACCTTGGGACAGAACGCCGCGGGCCAGCACCCGGCGGACCTGGAACCCATGCACATGACCTTCGAGCATGCGCCCGACCTGAGCTCGCTCCTTCCGGAGGACTATCAGCGCTTCGTCGAGGCCTTGGGCTATCGCTGGGTGACCACCGGCAAGAAGGGCCTGAGCTTCCTGCCCCCGCGCTGGCGCATCCAGGCCTCGGAAGGCATGGGCGAACCTGGACGGCAGTGGACGACCGTCCGGGAGGAGCGCGAGGCGGGCCGGCACACCTACCGCTTCGTGATGTTCGCGTCCGAGGACCTCAATGACGTCAACGGCTACTGCTTCGGCAAGAGCGCGCACGACGACGCGCTGGTCGTCTGGTCCGTGGAAGACAGCCTGCCCACGCTCGAACTGGGGCCCTTCTCGGCATGGCTCACCAAGAAGCTCGCGGCGCTGAGCAAGGGCGCCTCCACGAAACCGAGCGGCAAGAAAGTCCCTTCGCTGGGAGACCCGCTGGGCCTGATGCAGGAGTCTCTCGGTGAAGCCGCCGCGAAGGCCCGCGACCAGGGGGCCGCGGCCATCCTGGACACCTTCCCCCGAGACACGAAGGACATCTTCCTCCTGGGGCGGAAGCTCGGCGTCGTCCCGGAGCTGATCGGCGAGTTCTCCGAGCTGGAGCGCCTGACACTGAAGCACGCACAACTGACGAAGGTGTCCGGCGCGCTGAGCCGGCTCACGAAGCTGAAACAACTCGACCTCGCCTGGAACCCGAAGCTGGAGACGCTTCCTCCCGAGCTCGGGCAGTTGGAGGGGCTGGAATCCCTCAGCCTGGACAACACCGGCGTCCGCACACTCCCGGAGGCAGTGGGCCAGCTCACGCGCTTGAGGTCCCTGGGCCTCAAGGCCACGCCCATGACGACCCTGCCGCCATGGCTGTCCCGGATGAGCAGCCTCAAGAACCTGGACCTCTACCAGACCTCCCTTCCCCCCGAAGAAGTCGAGGCCCTGCGCAAGGCGCTCCCCGAATGCAACGTGGGCTTCCGGACGTGAAGCGCGAACCCACCAGGGAGGCAAGCGACGAGGTCCAGATGACCCCGGTGCGCCTTTCGGGTACTCCTGGGGTGGCTTCCTCTGAGGCCCAACCATCTGCCATGGTGAAGGGCCGTTTTCCGCTGGAGCGCAACATGAGTCGCCATCTCGGCCCCGCCGTCATCCTTGGCTCGACGCTGCTTCTGGGCAGCGCCTGCAAGAAGTCCGAGGACCCCGCCCCCGAGCCCTCCGCCACTCCGCCTCCGGCGCCCACCGAGCCCGCGCCTGGCTACACCCTGTCCTTCCTTGAAGCCGCGTCGCCCTCGGGATGTACTTGGATTCGCCACGAGTCGTCGGGCACACGCAAGCCGCTCGCCACCGTGGACGCGGTGTGCGAGCGGCTCAAGCTGGCCTGGGGGCCGCGTGGTCGGCAGGGCCTGGTGATGGACCGGGGCAACGGAGAGCTGCCTCCGCGCGCCTGGCAGGTGGACTTCGAATCCGGCCAGAGCACCCGGCTGCTGCTGCCCGAGCTCGGCCACACCGACACGCTGGGCTTCGACGAAGCGGGCCACGTCGTCGCGCTGGTGTCGCAGTTGGAGGACCTGCCGCGGAAGATGGAGAGCGGCAGTGAGTACTTCCTCTTCGACGGCAAGCGCTTCCTCCTCCCGGAGGCGGACGGCAGCCCGGGTCTGGCGCACGCGTACCGCCACGAGGCCGGCCAGTGGAAGCACCTGGAGACGGTGGCCACGCTGTATGAGGTGGACGGTGCCCTGGGCACGGAAGCCCTGGCCACGGCCAGCCGGCTGACGTCCTCCACCTTCAGCCAGGACGCGGACCGGCTCTCCGAGTCGGAGCTGGAGGAAGGCAACGAAGACGCGGCCCGGCTGGACGCGGTGGTGAAGGACCGGGGCCACACGGCCTACGGCATGTGGGTCTCCATGGAGACCCACCAGGGCCCGCTCTACTCCTGGGAAGCCACGGGCGAGCTGCCCACGCTCATGCTCCCGCTGCGCTGGGAGGTGAACGACCGGCTGGTGGAGCCTGAGCAGTTGGCGCTCGCGCCCACGTCGACCGTGGCGCTGCGGATGCGCGGACGCCTGCTGCTGGTCTCCGCCGAGCAGGCCGCCCGCGTCTACGACGCGAAGACGAAGAAGCGCATCGCCGCGTTGGAGAACGTCCACGGCACGCGCTTCTGGCCCCAGCAGCGGACCGTCACCGCGGCGGCGCCCGCCAGCACGGTGACGGAGCCGTAGCACCCGCGCGGCGAACTACCCGCCGATGCTGGCGCCCACGACCGCAATCACCGCGTAGGCAGCGAAGAACAGACCACAGGAGAGCAGCGGCACCGCCAGGGCCGCCACCGCCGCGGTGCTCCAGCCCGTGCGGTGCAGGCTCCGGTACGCGTAGATGCGCAGCCCCAGGGCCCAGAAGGGCGCGCCATACATGCCACAGAAGGGAATCAGCCCCATCATGTAGGGCGACATCGACAAGGCATTGGCGCGCAGGGTGACCGCGAAGGGCCGACCGGTGCCATCCATCCGGAACACGAGGTGGTCCAGCGCGGAGTTGATGAGCGCGACGAGCATGCCCACGGCGGGCACCAGCACCATCGTCACCCCGAACACCCCGACTCCGGCCAGCCGGAACCGGCTCTGGGAGACGTTGTCGCCATCCATCATCTCACGTGGGATGGCGAAGAGGAGGGCCAGGTAGAAGAGCGCCGTGGTGAAGGATGCGGCCAGGTTGGACAGCGCCACGAAGCCCAGGGAGCTGCCCACCGAACCCTCCGGCCGCGCGCGCTCGAAGGTGGCCGAGGGACGCAGCATCACCGCCACACAGGTCTGCCAGTACGCCCGCAGGGTCCCCAGCTCATCGCGCCGGTCCCACGGCAGGGCATCCGCGGGCACGCGGTCATGACACGCGGCGCACAGGGGCTCGTCCCAGGGCCCCTTCCGCAGGCACTGCGCGCACGCGAAGCTGCCGCACCGGCCACACGCATGCAGGCTGAGCAGCTCCGGGTGGACGGCACACACGGGGTCCGCGGAGCCTGGCGTGGCCTCCTTCAGAAGAGACGCGCCGCACCACGCGCAGCTCTGCGCGCCTGGGACGGCGAAGGCCTGACAACTGGGACACGGGATGCGCATACGTGCCCTCATCCTCGCATGGGTGCCCGCCGGGACGTCAGGGTGTCGGCATCACGCTTTCGCCCCACCCCACTCACGCTTAAAGGAGGGACCATGCACATGCCCGGGCTTGTCTCCCTCCTCCTGCTGTCCGCGCCCGTCCTGGCCGCCGAGCCCGCGACGCAGGACAACGCGGCATTCGAAGCCGAACTCCAGCGCAACCTGGAGGCCTTCGAGGAGACCGTGGACCGCAGCCAGCCCATCCCCTGCGGCCGCCCGCCGATGCGCCCCGAGCGAATCAAGGGAGAGGACCTCCAGTTCGCCCCTTCGCGGCTCACCCGCGTCAAGGAGACCACCTATCAGCTCAGGTGCACCTTCCATCTCGACGGGACGGCCACCGACTGCCGGATGCTCAAGCCCGGAGTGGGCCTGGACGCGAAGAACCGCGAAGCCATCAAGCAGTGGCGCTTCAAGCCGGCCACCTACAAGGACAAGCCCATCGCGACGACCTGCACCGTGTCCGGCAAGCTGAAGCCACGGCCGGAGAACTGAGCCGCCTCCGCCGGAGTCATGGGCTCCGGCGGTGACGCTCACTTCCCCGCGGGCACCAGCCCATGGTCATCCGGCACGGGGCCGCTGGCGCCCGGCACCTCGGGGACGGAGGGCGCCGGCGCGGCTTCCGGCCTGGGCGCCTCACGCGCCCGCTTCGCCTCACGCAGGGCCGCGGTGGCCGCCGCCTTCCGGCCCAGGGACTGCTCCCGCTTCGCCAACGCATCCCACAATTCGGGCGCATCCGGATGCAGCGCCACGCCCGCGCGCAGCAGGCCCGCCGCCACCGCGGTGGACTCCGCGGTGATGAGGCGCTTCAGGAAGTTCCGAGGCGCGAGCGCCAATGTGCCCTGCGGCGTGGCCACGGCCTCGCGCAGATGCGGCAGCACGGCCTCCTCCGGGTTCGCCGCGAGCAACGCCTCGGCCAGGGCCCAGCGCGCATCCAGGCCCCGGGGCTGCAGCTCCACTGCCCGCTCCAACCAGCGCCGACGCGCCGCGGGCTGCTTGCGCCAGGCGAAGCCCTCCGCGATGCGCAGCAACTCGTCTGAGTAATCCGGATGGAACCCCGGCGACGCGGCGACGGACTTGCGCAGCGCGGCCCAGCGCGCCTCCGGGTTCTTCTCCTCGTCCAGGCGCAGGCGCTGGAGGTCGGGCAACTGCGCGCGCTTCCAGCTCGCGGCCAGACGGAGCACGTCCGCGCGCAGCGGCTCGCCGATGCGCTCCGCCTCTGGAACCTGCTTCGCGTCACAAGCGGCCAGGTAATCCTCGAAGAACGCCAGCGGTCCTTCGACGGTGTAGTCCTTCAGCCGAGCCGCGCCGTGGACCTTCTCCAACGTGCGGGCCATGTGCGCGCCCACGCGGATGAAGAGGGCGCGCAGACGCGGGTCATGCCCGCTTCGGACGCGCTCCAGCGCCGCCCGGGGGTCCCGGCCAATCTCCTTCCGGTTCAGCATCGCGGACACCTGGGCGAAGGCGCCGGGCAGGTCCGTCTCCTCCGGCAGCACGCCCGGGCCTCGCGTGGCCCACTGGAAATAGGACAGCCCATAGCTGGCGACGCGGCTGAGCCCTTCGTGCACCACCGCGTCCACCGGGTCCGCCACGTAGGCATCGCGGCGGGTGTTGCCCTCCTCCAGCACCTGCTCCATCAATCGGATGGACAGCCGGCGCATGCGCCGCGCCTCGCCCTCCACGTTGGAGGCCAGGGCAATCACCGTGTCCTCGGCGGGGAGCATCATCAGCAGCGTGGTCGTCTCGGGCTGGCCGCCCGCGTGGGCCACCACGTAGTGGCCGCGCAGCGGATACGTCGCGAAGCCCATGCCGTAGTCGGTGAGACGCCCGTCGGCGGTGGACATGGACGTCTGCATGCGGCCCATCGTCTCGCGCGACACCAGGGTGTGCGACAGCACGGCGCGGCCGAAGCCCAGCATGTCCCCCACCGTGGCGCGGGTGCCACCACCGGCGAAGCGGCTGGACACGTCGAGGAAGCGCGACGGCTTCAGCGCCGCCCCCTGGATGCGGTAGCCCTTGGCCTGGTGCTCATCGCGCGTGGCGGTGATGTCCAGGTCCGCGTTCGGCATGCCCGCGGGCTTGAAGATGTGCTCGCGAAGGTAGTCGCGGTAGGACTGGCCGGAGGCCGTCTCCACCGCCGCGCCCAGCAGGTTGTAGCCCCACGTCGTGTACAGGTAGCGGGTGCGCGGCTCGAAGGCGAGCGGCTTGCCCGCGAAGGCGGCGATGGCCGCCTCCGTGCTCACCGCCTTCACGTTGCGGGTGGACGCCACCCCGTCATAGGTGGGCACGCCGCTCACGTGGCCCAGCAAGTCCCTCACCGTGACGGGCCACTGCTTGGCCGGATAGGCCGGCACCAGGGTGGAGATGTCCGCGTCCAGGCTCAGCTTCCCCTGCTCCACCAACTGCAGCACCGCCACCGCCGTGAAGGACTTGGTGACGGACGCCATGCGGTACGTGGTGCGCGGCGTCGCGGGCAGCTTGCGGCCCACGTCGCGAAGGCCATAGGCACACACCCAGCGCTCCGCGCCGCGTGTCACGCCCACGGACAGACCCGCGACGGGCCCCTGTGACAGCTCGGCGCGGACGACCGCGTCCAGGGCGCCGCGCACTTTCTCGGAGAAGGCCCGAGGGGACTGCTCGGCGTCGAGGCTGGCGAGCTCACACACCATCCCCAGCGAGGCCCGAGGCGCCGCCAGGGACACGGGCCCCGCGAGCCCCAGGAGCACCACGGCCCCATACCGCACGAACGCGAGTCTCATGGCGTGGCCTCCGCGCTGGGCTCAGACACCCCGGAGGGCGCGGCTCCCGCCCCCGAGGGCGTGGGCATCACCGCCGCGACACCCCGCGCGGGCGGCGGCGTCTCCACATAGGCGCGCAGCAGCGCGTCGGTGACCAGGTGCCCCAGCACGTCCAGGCCCGCGCCGCGCGGATGCACCAGGTCGTCATGCATGTAGCCGGACGCATGGAAGCGCGCGAGCGCCCCCTTTCCGCCCATGGCGGCGTAGAAGTCGAAGAAGGCACACCCTTCGGCGAGCGCGACCTCCCGCTCGGCGGCGTTGACCGCCTCCAGCGAGGGACGCTGCGTCAGCGCCTGAGCCTTCGCGCCGGGCCCCTTCACCGCGTCCATGGGCCCCACCAGCAGGCACGCGCTTCCGGGCGCCGCCTCCCGCGCGCGACGGAGCAGCGCCCGCAGGTCCGTGCGCAGCTTCTCCATGTCCAGGCGCTTCCATTCGATGCGCTTGGACTCGTTGCCCCCCAGGAAGAAGACGAGCAGTTGGGGCGAACGCTCCGCGAGCTGGGACGTGAGCGTGGCGCCGTCGATGCGCGCATAGAGGCTCGCATCCGACGAGGGCACGCCCAGCGTGTCCAGGACGATGCCGGGCCGCGCGTGCTGCAACACCACGCCCTGCACCACCGCGCCCTGGCCCTCGGCCACCACGTCCAGCGCCTCTGCGTCCTCGGGCAGCTCGAAGTGGGTGGCGCGCGACAAGCCGCTTCCCGTGGGCTCGGTCCGCGCCAGCACCTTGCCGCCACTGGAGAGGCTGACCGCGCCCGCGCCTGGCACATCCAGCCACCACAGCGTTCCGCGCGGCTCGCCATCCAGCTTGAAGCGGCTGCGGGCCTTGGCGTTCGTGGCCACGTGATACACGCCGGTGATACCGAAGGCGTGCGGAGGCGCGCGCAGCTCGCCCAGGGTGCGCGGCTGCCACCCACTGCTGCTGGCGCTGGTGCGGCCTCGCCCGCCGTAGGGCGCCATGCGGTCCACGAGCAACACGCCCCGGCCCGCGCTTCCGAACGCCGTGGCCAGGTCGTCGCGCAGGACGTCCACGATGCGGTCCCCGGCAATCAGCGAGTTGCCGAAGGCTTCGATGACGACGGGACGGGTGGCGGTGCCCGCGGCCAACGCATCCAGCGACGCGAAGAAGGGCGCCAGCGCCGTGCGCGCGCAGCCGTTCCCCAGGGGTGCCACGCAGGGGTCTTCCACCTTCGCACCGGGCGCGCCCAGCTTCTCGGCCAGGGCCTGGACCTCGGCGGTCCGTTCGGGACGCACAGGCATCCGCCGGCGAACCTCTGGCGCGGGGCGCGGTCGCGGCGGTTCAGCGGGGCGCACGACCGGTGCCTCTGGCGCGGAAGCAGGGGGTGTGGCGGCGCGAGGCGAGGACCCGATGTCACAGGCGGTCAACAGGCCACCGAGCAGGACCGGGAACCAGGTCCGCCGGCCGCTCCGCCCGACTTCCGAATGCGTCATGTAGTCGGCAGCGTAGACGAAAGCCCCTGCGTGCGCATGTTCCCGGCCAGCGTCTCCCCGCCTGCTGGAGGAGCAGCCCCAGCGCCCACCCTCCGCGGCCCTGGCAGCGGTGGAGTGGATGCCTGTGAGTCAACGGAAGTCGCGGGAGAAACAGCCCGGCGCAAATGCAAGGTCAAGCCCCGAACATCCTCCCTTCACTTGCGACCGAGATACCCCAAATTATCCGCTCCCTCTTATGGAGAAACGGAACAACAGGGTCGCGAACTGGACGCGGTTGCACCGCCGGTTTGGCGACCACGTGCGCAAGCTTCGGGCGGCCCGGGAGCTTACGCAGGAAGCGCTCGCGGAACGCAGCGACCTGTCCGTGGACGCCATCCGCCGGATTGAGCGCGGTTCCTTTTCTCCGTCCCTGGACACCCTGGGCAAGCTCTCCAAGGGGCTCGACGTCTCCTTGAAGACGCTCTTCCAGGGCTTCGAGCGCGAGCGCTCCAACGCCGTGGCGGAGATCTGCGACTTCCTGTCCCTGCGCTCGGGCCGCGAGGTCGAGCTCGCCTGGCGCGTCATCCAGGCCATGTTCGAGGAGCGCTGAACCGCACAGGGGTTCCCAGGGGGTCAGGACACGCCCATCCGTCCTGACCCTCCGGGGTCCGCAACCCAGACCCCGGGGACTTTTGAGAGCACGCCAACCGCGATGGTAGCGTGCGGCGCCTCATGACCCCGCTGATGAATCGAGTCGCGAGCCTGCTGTGGACCCTGACGGTCCTCGTGGTGGTGGGCGGCGTCGGTATGTGGGCCTACCGGCATTCGTCGCTGGGCGCCGCCACGTTCCTCCAGGAGGGCGGGCGCTACCTCCAGGCCGTGCTGTCGCCGCTGCTCGCGGGCAGCGTGGCCCTGGCGTTCGGTCTGAGCTACGCCTCCGGCGTGGTGGCTCGCCGCGCACGGCACCACGCCCCTCGGCCCAAGCCACTGCCCAAGGGCCCCAGCATCTCCCCGCTCGAGGTGCTCACCCATGACACGGCCACCGCCGTCAGGACCCTGCTCAAGGACCTGGGCCAGCGGCTGGGCCGCATCGCCGCGAAGCCGGACCCGGACATCATCGCCTTCATGGGCCAGTTGATGGACGGCGCCATCCGCCTAGGCGCCAGCGACATCCACATCCATCCGCTGGAAGCAGGCACGCGCATCGCGTTCCGCCTCCACGGCGTGCTGGAGGAAGTGCTCTCCTTCCCGCGCGAGCACCACTCGCGGCTCATCAACCGCGTCAAGGTCCTCGCGAAGCTGGCGCTGTACGACCTGGACAAGCCGCAGGACGGGCACTTCCCGTGGACCACGGACGACGGCCCCGCGGACATCCGCGTGTCCATCCTCCCCACCAACCACGGCCCCGCGGTGGCGCTGCGCATCGCCCGCACCGGCGTGCGGCTGCCCCAACTGCCGGCGCTCGGCTTCCCCGACGCGTTGCTCGCGAAGTACCAGGAGCTGCTCGCGCTGCCGCAGGGCCTCGTCCTGGTGGCGGGCGCCACCGGCAGCGGCAAGACGACGTCGCTGTATGCCTCGCTGGGCCACATCCAGCAGTCGCGCGGCGAGCTCACGCGAATCGCCACCATCGAAGACCCCATCGAGTTCGACGTCCCCCTCTTCGCGCAGACGCAGGTCAACGCCGCGCAGGGCTTCACCTTCGCGCAGGGCCTGCGCGCGGTGCTGCGGCAGGACCCCAACGTCATCATGGTGGGTGAGATTCGCGACTCGGAGACGGCGCGCACGGCCATCCAGGCGGGCCTCAGCGGCCACCTGCTGCTCAGCACCATCCACGCCAACTCCGCCGCGGGCGCGTTCAACCGCTTCATCGACATGGGCGTGGAGCCCTTCCTGCTCGCCTCCGCGACGGTGGCCACCCTCTCGCAGCGACTGGTGCGCAGCCTCTGCCCCCACTGCCGCGCGCCCCTGCCCCTGACGCCCGAGGAAGCGGTGCGGCTGGATGCCGCCGGAATCCGGCGCGGGAACTTCTTCGGCCCCGTGGGGTGTGAACGCTGCGAGGGCAGCGGCTACCTGGGCCGCACCGCCCTCTACGAAATGCTCGTGGTCTCCCAGGGCATCCGCGACGCCATCAACGCCAAGGTGCCCAGCTCCCGCATCCAGGAGCTCGCGGTCCAGGAGGGCATGGTGCCCCTGCTGGCCGCGGGCGTCGAACGCGCTCGCACGGGCGACACGTCGCTGCGCGAAGTGTTCCGCGTCGTTGGCGGCTGAGCCCTCTCTCCAGGAAGCGACCTCACGTGAACACCCCTCCCTTTCCCCGCGGCCCCGTCACGGATGCGTCATCCGACTCCGATGCCTGGTCCCAGTCACTGATGGGGCGCACCGAGGAGCTGGCCCACCTCCAGGCGCAGACGCCCCAGGAGGCCGAGCCCGCCGAGCCGCCCGCGCCCCAGGCCCAACCCCGGAGGCGGACCTTCCAGGCGCCGCCACCGCCGCCGCCACCCAGCCCGCTGGCCGCCGTCCTCAAGCTCTGCGGCGCGGCCGCGGGCCTGCTGGCCGCGAGCCTCCTCGTGCTCCCCGCGCTCCGGCAGTCCGGAGAGCCCCCCGTCACCCCGGAGGAGGTGGCCGCCGCCCGCCCCGAGACGACGCTGGCCCCGAGCTTCGACCCACCTTCGGGGGTCCGCGAGGGAGAGGTCCGTGAGCAGCGCGCGTTCATGGAGGGCGCCAGCCTGCTCATGGTCGACTCCGCTCCGTCGGGCGCGACCGTTTCTGTGAACGGTCGAACCGAAGGCACCACGCCGCTGTCAGTGACGCTGGAGTGCGTGACAGACGCGCCGGTTACGGTGAAGCTCACGCGCCGAGGCTTCAGCTCCCTGGAACACACGCTCCCATGCCGTCACGACACCATGACCCAGCTCTTCGGAAGGCTGCGCAAGGGGAAGAGCAGCGCGAAGCCGTGAGCGCCGCGTCCCCTACCGTGCTCGTCGTGGACGACGACGCCGACATCCGAGAGGCCGTCCAGGACATCCTGTCCTTCGAAGGCTACGCCGTGGCCCAGGCCGCCAACGGCCAGGAGGCCCTGGAACTGCTGACCGGCCCCCACGCGGTGCGGCCGTGCCTCATCCTGTTGGACCTGATGATGCCCGTCATGGACGGCGAGGAGTTCGTCGGCCGGATTCAGCAGGAGCAGCGCCTGGCGGAGCTGCCCATCATCCTCGTCACGGCGAGCGGCCGTGCCCACCTGCCCGGTGTCCGCGCCGTCCTCAAGAAGCCCTTCGACATGGACGTGCTGCTGAGCACGGTGGGCGAACACCGCCACTGACGGACGTCCCCTTCAGGAGCGCCGCTCTCCCATCAACATCGCGGCCACCTGCGGGTCCAACTGGAAGGACTCGAAGAAGCGGTCCGCGTCCTGGGGCGGCTTGCCCTCCGGGTGCAGCAGCAACTGCTGGTAGAGCCGGGGCCCCACCAGGAAGAAGCGTCCGCGCAGGTGGCGCGGGCCGGACACGCCCTCCACCTCCCAGCCCGGGAAGCCACTCAGCACCAGCGGCCGCGCGGACAGCCCGGTGGCGCCCAGCGCCTCCAGCGCCCCGTGGCTGGCCCGGGCCACCACGTCACGCGGGTCCGCCTGGGACACCGCGGCCGCGGGGAAGTCCGTGTAGGAGACGTAGTAGGCGGTATCCACCTCCGGCCGCACGGCGATGAAGGTGTGGAGTGTCACCGCGCCGACATCCGTCTCCTGCGAACGGCGCTCCTCGCTCACCGGCCCGGGAATCGCGACGGAGAAGCCCCCTTCCGTGGACCGGACGACAGGCTCGGCGGCCCGCGGGGCTTCGGGCTTCGCGGCGGCGGTCGGTGCCTGCTGGCGGGAGGCACACGCCCCCAGCCCTCCCAGGGCCAGGAGGGCGGCGAGCGGCGCGGCGCGGCGCGGGGTCTTCATAAGGGCAGGCGACTCCTGAAGGTTGGACCCCGAAGGTACGTCGGGCCTTGCGGGAACGCATCCGCCGTCTACACGCGGACGCGCGCCATGCGACGCTTCGCGCCAACCTGGGGGCAGCCCCTCAGTGCAGGGTGTCCTCGGGGGACGTCAGCCCCGCGTCTTCTTCGGCATGCCGAACGGCCTCGGTGGCCACGGCCAGCCGCACGCAGAAGACGGAGCCATGGCCGGGCTGGCTCGTCACGTCGATGCTGCCCCCATGCCCCTCGACAATGCGCCGGGCCACCGACAAGCCCAGGCCCACGCCCGGGGCGCGCTGACGGGCGTTGCCGGTGCGCTGGAAGGGCGCGAAGAGCAGGCGCATCTCCTCCTCGGAAATGCCGATGCCCTGGTCCGTCACGCAAAGGACGGCCGTGTCCTGTTCGCGTCGCACGGACACCTCCACGGTGCTGCCCGCTGGCGAGTACTTCAGCGCGTTGCTGATGAGGTTGTGGAGCACCTGCTCCAGCCGGGCCGGGTCCGCGCGAACCGGCACGGACACGTCCGGCAGGCTGAGACGGAGGCCATGGCCGGTGTCGCCGGAGCGGTAGAGCTCCACCACCTCGCGGGCCAGCTCACGTGCGTCCCGCACCTCCGGGCGCAGCTCCAACCTGCCGGCTTCGATGCGGGTGGCATCGAGCAGGTCGCCCACCATGCGGTCCAGCCGCTCCACCTGCCGCCCTACCAGGGCCAGGGTTCGGTCCATGCGCTCGGGCGTGAGCTGGGCGCGGCTGCGGTCCGACAGGGCTGTGGACAACTTGAGGGCGGACAGCGGATTGCGCAGCTCGTGCGCCACGCCCGCGAGGAACGCGAGCTGCTGCTCCTGCTGGTGGGCCAGGCTGTTGGCCATCTCGTTGAACGTGCGAGCCATGTCCCGCAGCTCGGTGGGTCCGGCCTCCGGGGCCCGGGCGCGCCTGCAGCCCGCGCCGAAGCGGCGCATGGACTGGCTGATGTCCCGCAGCGGCTGGAGCGCCACGCGCCGCAGCAGCACGCTCACGACGAGCACGCCCAGCAGCAGCAAGCCGCAGAGCACCACGCCCACGGAGTCCGCCATGTTGTTCCACCGCTCCGCTTCCGAGCGGGCCACGCGCGCGCGCTCCACGTTGATGGAGCTGACCTCCTCCAGGCCACTCAACGCGGCGTCCAGCGCCGGGCCCGCCTCCTGCTCCGCGCGCACCGGGTCCCACTGGGCGGAGAAGTAGACGTCCACGTCCTCGCGGACAGCGTCGAGCCGCTGACGCTCCGCCGCCGTCGAGGCGATGCGCCGCAGCTCACCCATCTGCCGGTACAGCGAGGCCTCCAGCTCGAACCGCGACAGCCCGTCCGGGCCACGGGGCACCTTGGCGGGGCCTTCCCGGACCATCCGGTCATGCGCCAGCAGACCCACCTCCAGCTCCTCGGACACCCGGATGCCCCCGAAGGCGACCCCCAGGGTCGCGGCCGAACGGTCGAGCACGCTCGTCAGGACGATGAGCAGGGTGGCGGCCGCCAGTGTCACCAACGTCAGCACCCCCATGGTGGCGGCGAGCCAGGAGCGCAGGCTCATGGAGCCGCCCCGGGCGGAACGAGGGCCATCTGAAACACGGGGCAGACCCGAAGGGACCTTCACGCACGCTCCTCACGGGGTTCCCAGACACGAGGGCCACCCCCATTGCTGAGAGGAGCAACACCGCCAATGCCCACGGGATTCGCGGACCAGGCAGCAAGCGGGCACGCCTGACCCGTTCCCTGAAAGGGGACATCACCGGATGGCGCCAGCCGTGCTAGGGAGGGGCGATACGTGGCCGGCAAGCGCCCTGGCCGACGAGCGAGAGGTCTCCATGGACATCATCTCCCAGCCGGTACGCACCTTGAAATTCGATGGCTTCTGGCGCTGGCTCCAGGAGCACACGCACTGCATCCTGCGGTGCGGCTCCGTGGACGCCATGCTGTATGACCACGACGACTTCCACTGGGCCCTCCTGGAAGAGGAGCGCCAGCACATCGTGCAGGTCCTCAAGGGAAAGGTGCTGGTGGGCGAGCTGGTCATCCCCGGCCGCGAGGTGATGGAGGTGAACATCGCCCCCGACCCGGACACGGGCGCCCAGGGCCACTTCCTGGTGGAGCTCATGGGCGGGCCCAAGGAAGACCCGCAGGCGCTCTACCACTTCATCATGGCGCACGGCATCGACCCGGCGCCGGGGCACAAGGACCTCAAGCACTGAGGACGGTGCGCTCGATGAGCGTCACCGCGTCGTCCGTCCCGTTGACGTAGGGCCTCGTGCTCCGAGCCGGTCGGGCACGAGCGAGCCCGGCGGCGCGCGTCACCAGCGCCTCCACGGAGCCCGCCCGCTCCTCGGGGCGCAGCCGCAAGGCCTGCCTGTCATAGAGCCGGGGCCGCGCGAGCGCCACGAAGGGCGTCCCGGTGACGCGGGCCTCCTGCACGGTGTTGTACCCTCCCGCGCCGACGAGCACGTCCACGCCAGGGAGCACCGCCAGCGCGGGCCACGTGGCCATGCGCAGGGCCAGGCCCTCCTCCAGGGAAGCCCCAGCCCGGCTGCCCTGCTTCGCGCGCGGCGCGGGCACATCCATCGCCGCTCCGGGCGGCACCAGCCACCGGACCGCGGCCTCTGGCCCCAGCATCGCGTCCAGCCGGGCGGCGATGTGCCCCGCCTCCCCCACTTCCTCGGGGGTGCCACAGCCCATCACCGCCACCAGGGCGCGCGGATCCTCCGCGGGCACGCCCAGCCGCGCGCGGGCCTTGTCACGGGGCAGCAGCTCGCTGGCACGCAGGAGCAGCCAGGGCGCGGTCCTCACGGCGCGAGGATGGTTCGCGAAGGGCGCGGCCTCACCTGGGACGAGCAGCAGGTCGTACGCGTCCACCGCCCGCGCCAGGCCGTACTGCTTCACGTAGGTGGGATTCACGTCGCGGTGAATCAGCACCTTGCGCGCGCGCACGGAAGGCAGCATCGGCGCCAGCTCGCCTCCGAGCCCCCGGGGGAAGGTGTCCACGACGAACAGGTCCGGGCGCACGTCCGCCAGGCACTGCTCCACCACTTCGCCCACGGCCTCGCGCCCCAGCGCGGGGTTGAGCCGGAACACCTCGACACCGGTGCCCAGCACGTCCTCCAGTGGGAGCCCGCTCGCGAACGGGCTGTTCGTGAGCAGGACGACGGCGTGCCCTCGGCGTGAGGCCGCACGAGCCAACGCGGAGGCGCGGGTCAGGTGCCCCATGCCGCCTCCGAGCGCATAGACGAGCCAGCGGCCAGCCATCAGCTCCCGCCCATGTCCTCCTCGAAGGAGGCGTCGTCCTCGTGGCGGAGGCTCTCGCCGTCAGCCTCGGTGAAATCGTTGGCGTCGTGGGCCCTGCCGCTCCCCGACGAGGCGGAGGCGCCGTAGTACCCGTAGTTGTCGTAGTAGTAGCTCGGGTGGTCCTCGTCCACGCCGCTCCGGTCGCCCGAGTAGTCCTCGTGTTGCCGCGCGCACGTCGCGCAGAGCATCTCCGCGCCCACGGACGTCACGTGCTGCTCACACAGCGGCATCGCGCACTGCATGCACGTCATGGCGGCGGGGCTCCCGCAGCCATGGGAGAACAGGAAGCCCACGTTCTCCTGGCAGACCAATCCACTCATGGCTGGGCCAGCTCCTGGGACGGCGGCGCCTGGAGGTGGAAGAGCAGCGCCATGCGCAGCGGCAGCTCCAGCGCCTCGAAAGCGAGACACGCGGCGGCCTCCGCCGCCAGCAGCGACTTGGTGGCGAGCAGCGTGCGCCCCTGCGCATCACGCAGGGAGACCTTTCCCTCGCGCACCTTCACGCGGGCCACGTCCGCGCCAGCGCCGTCCTGGATGCGGGCGCCGTCGTCCTCCGGCCACACCGAGTACAGGAGCGCGCCCTTCACGTCATTGAGGCGCCACCCCGGGCCCTGCCGCGCGAGCGTGAACAGCACCTGTGTCTGCTCGCCATTGCGCACGGTGAGCGCCCCGCCCGCGGAGCCGACGACATACCCCAGCGCCACGTCATCCGGGCCGGAGACCTTCAGCGCCGCGCCCTTCCACTTGTAGCGCGCCAGCTCGCGCTCCTCGCCATCCACCAGCTTGGCACCGTCATCCTTCGGCTTGAGGGAGAAGCGCTCGCGGTCGGCGTCGTCCTTGAACTTGAGCTTTCCCTCGAGGCCCTTCACGTCCGAGGCGGCGACGGGCGCGCCAGCGGCCTCCTGAGCGCGAACGGCTCGCGGCGCCTCGGCGTCACCGGGCTTGGAGCACCCGGCGGCGCCCGTGAGCGCGACCAGGGAACAACAGAGAAGGAACCGGCCCATGCCCATCATCACGAAGCCTTCGCCTGCTGACGCAGTTGTCTGGAGTAGTTGAGGACCTGGTAGAGGCTCAGCAGCATCATCACCACCGTCTTCGGCGCATCCACCGCGTCCCCCTGCACGTTGGGCCCGGCATCCCAGTCCTGCTCCACGAGGGTGCGCAGGACCATCCGGTCCTCGCCCAACTGGAGCTTGTCCACGGCGACGTCCTCCGGCAGGCGCATCGCCCGACGGGCCTCCGGCTCGAGCAGCGCCAGGTCCTGGTGACGCGCCGCCTTCACACGCAATTGGACCTGGAGCAACGCCCAGCTGTCCTGCCGGTGCTTCGTCTTGTACTTGCCGCTGGCGCTGCGCCGGGTGCGCGACCGCTTCATGAGCCGCTGCACCATGGCGATGCGCAGGTGCGTGCCGTCCAGCAGCCGCGTCTGGAGGGAGAACCACGGGTCGCTGAAGTTCTCCGCTTTCCAGCCGCTGGGCGTGGTGTGCTTGCCGAGCAGCTTCTCCGAGCTGTCCGCGGGCGTGAAGTCGAGCTCCAGCCTCACCGACGCGTCAGGGCCGATGTCACGGCGCAGCCGATGGATGACCTGAGAGGCCAGCGTGTACCGCCGGTTCTCCAGGTCCAGGCGCCGGAAGCGAAGGTACACGACGAAGCACCCCACGGTCCCCGCGAGCAGCACGAGGCCCGGCCACAGGGTGAGCCGCCACGCGAGCGCGTCCTCGAGCCCCTCATCCAGCGTCATCCGGTAGATGAAGATGGCGACGGTGGCGGCCAGACACACCCAGGCCGACTGCCGCCACTTCCGCCGCGACCGCTCCACATCCATGTCCAGGAGGCGCAGCCGCTCGAGGTCTTCCTGCAACTCCCTGATGGGGCCGCTGCATCTGTAGACGCGTTCCTCGCGGAAGCGGTCGATGTTGAATGCCACGGTGAGTCGCGCCCCCTCGGCGGAACGAAAGAAAGGGGAAGCGTAAGGGCCCCTGCCGTAGGGGTCAAACCCTCCTGTTTGCCGGCCCGGCCGAGCCGCGATAGCAACGCGAGTGTGTCTCCCCATCCCGGCACCGGAATCGTCTACGCGTCGTTCGACCGCTTCCCTTCTCCCAAGGGCGCCGCGGTGCACATCCGGGCCTTCGTGGAGTCACTGGGCGCGGCCTTTGGCCGCGTCGACCTGGTCGCGCTCCGGGACAGCCCCACCGCGCCCACCGGGCCGCTCGCGCTGATGGAGGGCGTGACGTACCACCCGCTGGAATCACGCGGGAAGGACCTGATGGCCCAGGCCCTGTCGTTCCGCTCGCACCTGGCGGCATGGTGGCGCGAAAGACCGCGAGCCTCCGTCGTACACGTGCGCTCCATCTTCGAGGGCTACCCCGTCGCCTGCCGGAAGGAGGCGCTGACGGACGCGCTCGTCTTCGAGGTGAACGGCCTGCCCTCCATCGAGCTGAAGTATCACTACCCGGACGTGGCGGATGACGCGGAGCTCTTGCGCAAGCTGGTGGCGCAGGAGGACGTCTGTCTCTCGCGCGCGGACCTGGTGGTAACCCCGAGCACGGTGACGGCGGAGTACCTCGTGACGACCCGGGGCGTGGACGCCTCGCGGGTGCGGGTGATTCCGAACGGCGCCGACCTGGAGGTGTTCCGGTACGCGCCGCCGCGCCCTCTGGAGCCCGGGCGCCCCGTGCGGATGCTGTACAGCGGGACGATGACGTCCTGGCAGGGCGTGCACCATGCCATCGAGGCCTGCCGGTTGCTGCGGCGGGACATGCCCACGGTGCTGACGCTGGTGGGCCCGCTGCGCCGGCACACACGACGGGCGCTGATGGACCGGTGCGGTGACCTGCTGCTGGAGGGCACAGTGGAGTTGCTGGAGCCCCTGCCCCAAGCGGAGCTGGCGGCGCTGCACCATGCCTGCGACGTGGTGCTGGTGCCCCTGCCCTTCAACGACCGCAACTGCGTGCAGGGCTGCTGTCCGCTGAAGCTGCTGGAAGCCATGGCCACCGGGACGCCCGTGGTGGCCAGCAACCTCCCCGTGGTGAGCACCCTGGCCGCGCCGGACGAGGTGATGCTGATACGGCCGGGCTCCGCGAAGGCGATTGTGGAAGCGGTGAAGGCCCTGCGGGCGGACCCCACCCTCGGCCCCGCGATGAGCGCGAAGGCACGGGCGCGAGTGGAGCGCGACTTCCCATGGAGCCGCGCGGGCGAAGCCCTGGTGAGCGCCTACGAGGAGCGGCTCGGGATGGCGCGGGCCAGCACGCGACGGAGCACCTCTGCCTCCGCGTGCGCCTGAAAGCGCTCCTCGATGCGCTGACGGGCGGCGGCGCCCATCGCGGCGCGCTGTTCGAGCGGCAGGGAGAGGACATCCAGGCACGCCTGCCCCAGGTGATTGAGCAGGGCCTTGGAGACGATGAAGCCGTTGCGTCCGGCGTCCACGGCCTCGGGGATGCCGCCAGCGTCGCTGGCGATGACGGGCCGGGCACAGGCCATGGCCTCCAGCAAGGCGTTGGGCATGCCCTCCCACAGCGACGGCTGGAGGTAGACATCACACAGGCGCAGGTGCGCGGCGATGACCTCCGGTGTATCCAGCGGCCCGGAGATGAGGATGCGCGCGGCGTCCTCGGGGTGCTCGGCGCGGAAGGCGACCAGGTGCTCGGCGTCGCGCGGCCGCACCTCGCCGATGACGAGCAGGCACGCGGGTCGGACGCGGCGCACCTCGGTGAGGGCGGAGAGCAGGAAGGGCAGCCCCTTCTTGTGCCGGAGCTCACCGGAGAAGCCGAGCACGGCTTCGTCTGGGGCGATGCCCAACCGCTCCCGGAGCGCCGGGTCCGCGGGGCCGGGGGAGAAGATGCCGGTGTCGACGGCGTTGGGGATGACCTCCACGGTTTCGTCCCGTCCCAGGAGCATGCACATCTTCCGGCCCAGGTCCGCGGAGGCCGCGGTGAGGACGCGGGCACGTTGCAGCGTCCACAGCAGGCGCGCGAAGTCGCCCGGGGGGAACATGAGCTGGTCCACGTCATTGCCCCGGGCGCTGACGGTGGAGGCAATGCCCACGGACTCGGCGAAGGCGACGGCGAGGAACCCGGGCGGAGACAGGTAGTGCCCCCACACCAGGTCATAGCGTTGCTTCGCGTGCAGGTAGCCGAGCACGTCGAGCGTGTGCTGCATGGACAGGTCCGTGCTGCCGAACAACCCCAGCCGGTGGAGCGTCACACCCCGCGCGAAGGGTGAGACGTCCCCGGCGTCCTCCACCGTCTGGAGCGCGCCTGGCGCCGCCGTGCGCGTCCAGGCCAGCACGTCCACCCGGGCGCCCAGCTTCACCAGCGAGCCCGCGGTGCGCGCGCCACTGCGGGCCAGGCCGCCGATGTCGGGAGGAAAGCGTTCAGCGATGAGGAGGACGCGCGGGCTGTCGGACATGGCCGCGCAACGCTACCTCCATCACGCGCCATCGCCACCCGCAACCTGGGCCTGGAGCCGGTGTCTTGCGTGAGACGCCCAGGAGCACGGCCACCTCCCCTGGGTGTGCCCCCTCACTGCCCGAAGCCCCCCAGCGCCGTCCGGCTGAAGCTCGCGGCCCCCTGACTCACCCGCGCGGCGGACTGGCTGAACACCTGGAACGCCGCGCGAATCTCCTGCGCGCTCTGCCCTGGCGTGAGAATCCACTTGTCGTCGATGCCCATCTCGCGGAACACGCGCCGGAAGTCCGTGCTCCCGTCGTTGATGCCCATCGCCGCGACGATGTGATTCTCCGCGCGCTTCAGGTCATTCACCAGCGCCGCCACGTCCTTTGCCTTCGCCGACGTCGAGTGCTGGTCCGAGCCGTCCGTAATCAACAGTGTCACTGTCCGCACCGGCACGCCGTTGGCGCTGAACTCCTGCGCCTTCGCCAGCACCGTGCCCAGCAGCACCACCGACTGGTCGTACAGCGGCGTGCCATGGTCCGCCCGGTAGTTCCTGGCATGCATCCGCACCACGTCCTCCACCGGCCGGTACGGGTTCAGCACGAACCCGTTGAGGTAGCGCGTGTGGAAGAGGACGCCGTCCTTCTGCTTGCTCGCCAGCAGCGCGTCCAGCACCAGGTTGTGCCCGTCACACACCGTCTTCGAATGCCCGGAGTAGTCGATGCTCCCCGAGTCATCCGGCATCACCGTCACCAGCACCACCTCGCTGGACTGCACGTCCTCCACGCAGACGCCGAGCCCCGCCTGAATCTGCGCGCCCAGGTCCACCACCGTCAGCGCCTGCAATCCCGCCGGGCTCAGCACGCCCTCCGCGTGTGCGTCATCGAAGAGCTTCCGGATGCCACTGCCATTCGCCTTGCTGCTCATGTCCCGTGCTCCTTCTCCCTCTCCCGAGGGCAGGGCTCCGCCTGTCCCGCTCGCGCGAGCGCAGGCGAAGCGATTGCGGTGTGTCGTTGCGCCTCGCGCCGCGAGGCTCAGGCGATGCGCAGGTCCGGCCAGCTCTCCAGCGGGTCCGTGGACTTCACCAGGTGCATCCCCGCGTCCGCGAAGCGCTTCAGCGATGCCTCCGCCTGCGGGGTGAAGTCCGCCGCGAAGCCCCCCTTGCCGTCCGGCACCGTCACCGACGACATGCAGTCCGTCAGCAGATACACCTTGCGAGCCAGCGCCGCGTCCTGCGCGACAATCTCCCCGAGCAGGTCGTCGATGGAGCTCTTCACGCAGTGGCTCGCCGCCTGCCCTGCAATCACCACCGCGTCCGCGGTCATCAGCGTCTTGAGGAACTGGGTATTGCGCTGCGCCAGCGGCTGGCCGTCATGCCGCCCCAGCACCTCCGGGCGCAGCACCGAGTAGTTCTCCGTCAGCGGATTGCCCCCCTTCACCTCCGCCCACGACTGCATGCCACGCGCGAAGGAGTGGAACAGCCGCGCCTCCTGCACCACCCCCGCCAGCGCGTGCCCGTCGCTGCCCAGCACGCAGTGCGGCGGCCACAGGTACAGCGTGTACTTGCCCGCCCGCTCCAATTCCTCGCAGTAGTACTTCACCTGCTTGAGCAGCCAGGGGTAGTTGCCACCGCACAGCCACTTCGCCATGGCGGGGTTGGGCCGCGCCTGCCCACGCTCAATCTGCTCGCGCGTCACCTCGCGGTACGGCGTCAGCGGCTGGTCGTCCTGGTCCACCCAGAAGGACGGGAAGAAAATCTGGTACGCGAAGTGGGTGTCGAGCGTCGCCGTCACGTTCGTCAGCGCGCCGAGGTTGCTGTAGATGAACTCCGCGATGCGACGGCTGTCATCCACGGCGCCGCGCCCGCTGCGTCCCGCCACGTAGAGCGAGCCCTCCGGGAAGCAGAAGTCCTTCTGTACGTCGATGAGCAACAGGTGCAGGTTGAACGCGTCCGTCGCCGACATGGAGACGTCGTTCGCCGCGCGCCAGCGCTGGGCCTCCACCTGGAGCTTTCCCGCGTCAGGGCTGTATCCGAACTGCCCGGCATGGGCCGCGTCGTAGAACCTCGGAAGCGGAAGCGCCTTCACTTGCGTCTTCATCGTCCTACCTCCTGTGAGGCGTGGAGGCACCCGCTCCACGCGGTTGAGCAACGTCCCTTCAGTTCATTCGCAGCACGGTGATGTCCTGCCGCCCCACCACCGCCAGCCCCTGCCGCACGAGGAAGAGCGAGCAACCCGCGTCGACGAAGGGCTCGGCATCCGGGAACTCGCGCACCGCCTCCAGGCGGCCCTGCCGAAGCTCCACACGGGTGAGCCCCGTATCGGTGGCGCAGAACAGCGCGTCGCCCGCCGCGCACCGTCCACGTGGCGCGCTCCCCAGCCACGAGCCGTCACCGGCCTCCGCCACCGCGCTCGCGCGCACGGCCCCGTCGTGGCCCACCACCACGCAGTGATGCAGCGTGCGCCCACCGGCTTCCTCCACCAGGAACAGCCAGGCGGAGGGCCCATCGAAGACACAGTCCACGTCCACGAGCTTTCCCGTGGGCCAGGGGAGCGACAGTCCATCCTTCAAGCCCAGGCGCTCCGCATCGAAGACGAAGGCGCCGCGCAGGCCACCCGCGCGATGGAAGCCCAACCCGAAGCGGGGCCCCACGAAGAGCCGCGTCTGTCCTTCGAGCACCGCGCCCACGCGCTCCGGCCCATATGCGCCGTCCCGCCACAGCCCGCCGCCCACGGCCCAGTACCGGTGCCGCGCGTTGGTGGCGAAAGCGGACTGGCCCTCCGGCGCATCCACGCCCATGCGGTCCGGGGGCCGGCCGGGCGCCAGCACCGCCACCTCACCGCCCCGGCCCACCAGCGTCACGTCCCCCTGCAAGGCCCAGCGCAGCGACGGGTCCAGCGCCCCGCGCAGCACCACGCGTCCGTCCTCGCGCCGGTACGCGCCTTCCGCGTGGTAGAGCCAGCGAAGGATGCCCGCCTCGTTGCTCGCGTGCACCAGCACGCCTCGCGTGGAGAACAACCGCGTCGCCGTCACCTGGCCTCGGACCGACGTCACCGGCGTGGCGGCCGCGGTGGCGTGGGGCTGACACGTCGGGCAGGCCGCTCGCGCATGCTCCACGCCGCACGATGCGCAGGGGGTGAAGCGCAGCCCCTCCAGCAGCGGAGATGGAAAGACGCCGCGAAGGTCCTCCACGAAGACGCGGTGCAGGTGGTGCAGCACGTCGTCCGGCAAGGTCGCCAGCGGCAGCGCGGGCTTGGGATACTGCACTTCCGGATGGAACACGGTGATGCGTTGGAGTACCCGGCCCGCGGACGTCGTCCGAGCAGCCGCGCTCCTGGGCTTGTAGACGCCTCCGTGCGGCCCCACGCACAGCAGCGACTGCATCACCGCGACGGCATAGGCATACCAATCACTCTCGATGGAAGCGGGGCGGCTGGGTACCAACCCTTGCGTGCCCGTGCTCCCGAGCCGCAGCGGGTCGAGGAAGCGCTCCGTGAACACCGGACAGAGGAACCCGCCGAACTGAAAGCTGTCCGCGTCGATGAGGTACGCCTCCGACGTCCCCGCCACGAGCACGTTGAGGTCGTTGAAGTCGCCCACCACCACGCCCGACGCATGCACCGCGTCGAGCGTCCGATGCAGCTCGCGCAGCAGGTCCACTACCCGCCCGGACGCCGCGCCTGCCCTGCGGAACGACGGCTCTCCGAAGCGCCGCAAGGGCTCCACGCCGTCCAGCTTGCGCATGGCGTAGCCCAGGACCTCGCGCGCCTTCTTGTCCGTCGCCAAGGCCTGGGGTGCCACCACCCGGCCGGGCAGTCCTGCCGGGAAGACGCGCAGCTTGCGTTGGTGCTCGTCCAACCGGACGCGCGCCGCGGCCTGCTCCGCGGGCAGGCCCGTGTAGTCGGGGTGCTCGGGTGGCTTGAACACCTTGAGGGCGCGGCCATCCCCCAGGTCGAACACGTCCGCCTCGCCGCCCTTGCCCAGCGCTCGCGCGGGGTTCAACCGCACCTTCTTGCCTTCGAGCCAGACGTCCATGACCTCACGCCCTCCCCATGCGGCGGCGCAGCACCACCAGCGTGGTGTCATCCGGCAGCAGGCCCGGAGTTCGCGACAGTTGCTGGGAGGCGAAGTCCGCGCGCACGGCTTCTCGGTTGAGCAAGGCCAACCGGCGGCGCAGGGCATCCGGGTTGGCGAAGTACCGGTCCTCCGTCCACAGCCGCGACAACGGCCCGACGAGTTCGTCCCCCGCAGGCATGCGCGTGGTGGCCAGCCGCTCCAGGTCCGCCACACCATCGGTGCCCAGCAGCAGCGCGTGGACATCCTCCGTGGGCACCAGGGCCCGCGTGGTCAGCGCGACGTCCTCTCCGTGCATCAACGCATAGGCGAGATAGGGCGGCGCGTTCCCCGGAAACGGCCCGAGCGGATGCACCTCGCCATTGAGCGCCCACACGCCGTCTCCCGCGGAGAAGACGAGCGTCAGCGAGGGCGTCACCACCGCGCCCACCACGGTGAAGAGGAAGTCCCCCATCACCTCCCGCCCCAGGTCCGCCCGGAGCTCACTGAGCAGACACAACACATCCTCACGAAGGCCTGGGAGGAAGGTGGGCTCATCCACGCGCTCACCGTCCGCGAGCCGCACCAGCGCGGCCCGCGCCAACCTGCGCGCGCCCAGCTGCGCACCCAGCTCACTGCAGGGCTGGCTGCCACAACCATCCGTCACCACGGCCACCAGGCCATGCTCGCTGGCGCGGATGCACAGCGCATCCTGGTTGTTGCGACCCGCTCGGGCGTGCTCCCGGCCCAGCACCGAGGCAGCGGCGACGTCGAAGGGCAGCGCGGACATGGCTCTCCCGTGGCCCTGAAAGGGCACGTGCGGCGAGACAGGCGGCGATACGGCGGCACGCTTCAGCCAGTGGACACCCCACGGGCAGCGGCCTCTCACGAACCTGGGGTGCACCCATGTTCGTGTCTCAACGACACCAACATAGTGTCCAAATGACACGATGTCAATGTCACGAGCTGCCGGGGCCTCCCTCGAGCCCGCAGCGGGTCAGAGCTCGAAGTTGAAGCCCGCCTTCTCCAGCTGCTTGTACTTCTTGTGGTCGAACCGGTAGAGGCGCGCTGCCCGGTGGGAGACGTCCTGCTCCACCTCGTCCAGCTCCTCGAGCAGGTCCATGGCGAGGATCTTCTTGCGGAAGTTCCGCTTGTCGAGCTCCCGCTCCAGGATGACCTCGTACAGCCGCTGGAGCTGCGTCAGCGTGAACTTGGGAGGCAGCAGCTCGAAGCCGATGGGTTGATAGCGGACCTTGCCCTTGAGCCGCTGCAGCGCCGTGCCGAGCACGTCCACGTGGTCGAAGGCCAGCTTCGGCGTATCCCAGACGGAGAACCACGCCGCGTCCCGCGCGTCCGTCGCCGCATGCGGCACATGGTCACTGAGCTTCACCAGCGCGAAGTACGCCACCGTGACGACGCGCCCGCGTGGATCTCTCCCCGGGGCGCCGAACGTGTAGAGCTGCTCCAGGTGGTTCGGCCGGATGCCCGCCTCCTCATCCAGCTCCCGGCGCGCGGCGTCGTCGAGCGACTCCTCCATCCGCACGAAGCCCCCCGGCAGCGCCCACCGCCCGGCGAAGGGCTCCACGCCTCGGCGAATGAGCAGCACCTTCAGGTCCTCGTCATCCAGACCGAAGACGACACAGTCCACCGTCAGCGCCGGCCTGGGGTACTCATAGGTGTAGCTCACGGGTCCCGGCATAGTGTCCGGAACACACCCGGGTCAAGTCGCGGACGGAGTGGCCGCCGGGCCCGCGCGGCCTAGGTCCGGACCATGCGCGACAGCTGGCGCCAGTCGACGAGCTGAACGCTCTCCTCGGCCAGGTCGAACTCCAGCGAGCGCCGCATGCCGATGACGTCGCCCCCCATCTGGAAGGGCACTTCCCGGTCGAAGTCCATGCGCAGGCGCTGGACGAACCAGTCATGCATGTGGGGCATCGGGTGCTCGCCGCGCCAGAGGCGGAACATGTTCCGGGTGGCCTCGACCACCCCGGCGCCATAGACGCGAACGGACAGCCGGTGGGGCACCGACTGCGCGAAGGGGAAGGCCTTGAAGCCGAAGCCCCACTCGGGCGTGGTGGCCGCGCCGGCGACGCCCGCGGGCCCCCGGTACAGGAGCGCGCCCTTGTCCCCATGCGGCACGGGCTGCACGGAGCCCCGCGCGTCCACCGTGAGGGCGGGGTCGCCCAGGTTGTAGACGGACACCGTCGGGTTGCCCTCACCGAAGAGGTGGCGAGGCACCGTCCGGGTGAACATGGCGCCCAGGTAGCCGCGCAGGCCGGCCTGGGTGCTGCGCAGCGGACCGGAGGCGGCGAGCTGGTTCTTGAAGTCCTGAATCATCTCCGCGTCCCAGCCGGTGCCGGCGAAGGGGGCCACCTTGCCCTCCACCCGGACCAGGGCGAAGGGGCGCAGGGGCGGCAGGCGCTCGCCCACGGCGGCGATCTGCTTCAAGGCCTCCGCGGGCCGGGGCGCGCCGGTGACGCGGGCCCAGGCGTTGCCGGTGCCCATCGGGAGCACGCCAATGGCCGGCAGGGCCACCCCCGCGGTGCGCAGCTCGTTGAGCAGCCCCGTAATCGTCCCGTCACCACCGCCCGCCAGGAGGAGGGAGGGCGGATTGGGCCGGAGCGTGTCCGAAATCCAGGCACGGGCCTCGTCGAGCGAACGGGTGAGCGCCACGCGTGCCCGGGGCAGGAAGCGCTGGACCAGCCCTCCCATACCTTCGGAGCCCCGGCGTGCACGCAGGTTGACGAGGACGGCGATGTCATTCATGGCGAGCGGGACTCTCTCCACGCTTTGTCATGGCCCGGTCACGGAGCAGCAACCGGTGACGCGTCGTGACGCAAAAAGGTCCCTCATACTCCCAGTGCATGGGCGAAACGGGCCTTCAGCCCCCGTGCCTCCCGCTTCTTTCCGAGGGAGAACGCCGCCGCGGCCACGCCCCCGGCGACCAGCAGCCGGCGCAGCCATTGCTTGCCCGCCGCGTGGTGGCCCCCCGAGGTCCCCGTTCCCTCCGCCATCGGACGGAAGAGCGTCCCAGAGGTGTGGCCCTGGCGCTCCTTCTCGAAGTGATGGGCCTCGGTGACGCCGTTCATGGTGCGCTCGAAGGTGCGGGGCAGCAGGCCGTGCATGGCGGCGAAGCTCCGAGCTGCGGGGCCGACGAAGACCTCGTGTCTGGGGCTGCGGAGGACCCGGAGGATGGCGCGCGCGACGCGCTCCGGCGTGTAGACGGGCTCCACGGGACGGATGCGCCAGCCGGTGTAATTGGCGGTGTGTTGCCATAGCGGCGTGTCGATGGCCGCGGGGAGCACGGTACATACATCGATGCCGGTGCCGAGCAGCTCCTGGCGGACAGACGCCGAGAAGCCGCGCACGGCGTGCTTCGAGGCCACATACGCGCTGACATAGGGCGCGGCGACCGCCCCAAAGGTCGAGGAGACGTTGACCAGTGTGCCGTAGCCCTGCCGGCGGAACTGGGCCACGGCGGCGCGAGCGCCGCTGACAGTGCCGAAGAAGTTCGTCTCCATCACCTGCCGGAAGGCGTCATCCGGTGTCTCTTCGAGACGGCCCATGAGGTAGACGCCCGCGTTGTTGATCCACGCATCGAAGTGGCCGAAGACGTTGCGCGCCTCGTCCGCCAGGTGCTGCACGGCGGCCACGTCGGACACGTCCGTGGGCACGACGTGGGCCTGGACGCCGAGCCCCCGGCACTCGCCAGCCAGGTCCTCCAGCGGCTCCTCGCGCCGAGCGGCCAGGACGACATGGGCCCCCTTCTTCGCCAGGGCCAGCGCGGTGGCGCGGCCAATGCCACTGGACGCGCCGGTGACGACGACGACTTGGTTCTTCCAGGCTCGCTTCATGTCCGCGTTCTCCTTGTCGGGCTGAGCCCCAGCGCATGGCCTGAGTTCCCCTCGCGAAGATGGCGATTGCACACAGCGACGCACCGGGTCATCGAGCACCTGGTTGGAGGGCAGGCGGCAGAGCGGCACGAGGGTCCACGTCCCAGACCGCCGCCGGGGATGGGGGTCCACTGCCGGGACGGGGGGCTGGGCGCGAAGCAGTGCGTCCGCACGGGACGTGGAGGTGGGGTGGCACGCGGGTAAGGGGTGGAGATGGCTCGGCTTTTCGCGGAGCACGGGCGGGTTGGAGGAAGCGGAGCGGGCTTGGTATGTGCGAGCGACTGTCGGGCAGGAAACGGAACGCAACCTGCACTCGGCCCGCGAGCCATGAACATCTCCGAACGCTTCCTTCCGCCGCCCTGGACGGCGTCCGTCGTCCTCCTGTGCGCATCCGCGTGCATCAATGTGCCGGCCGTCGAGCCCGCACAGGCAGAGGTGCGAATCACCGCGCCGGCGGGAACGGCCTACACGAATGGTGTGGTCGAGGTCCGACTCGACGTAACGGGCCATACGCCGGACCGCGTGGAACTGCTCAAGGACGGCGAAGTGATGGCGGAGCTGGCGCCGCCATACACGTACACCTGGGACACGGCGGGAGAAGCGGAAGGGACGTACCGGCTGGAGGCGCGCGCGGCGATGGGAGATGTCGCGTACGTGAGCGCGAACCGCGAGGTGGTGGTGGACCGGACGCCGCCACAGGTGGTGTCACGCGTGCCGGAACCGAGCGCCCAGGAGGTCTGGGTGCAGAGCCCCATCCGCGCCGAGTTCTCCGAGCCCGTGAAGCAGAGCACCGTGACGACGGAGTCCGTGCACCTGACAGTGGGCGACGTGGCCGTGGCCCACACGGTGTCCCTGTCGGAGGACGGGAAGACGGTGACAGTGGTGCCCGTGACACAGATGACCGCGCCGAGCACCGTGACGCTGGCCTTCTCAGGGACAGTGACGGACCTGGCTGGGAATGCCGCCGTGAATCTGGGGGAGGCGTGGAGCTGGGCTGTTCCTGAGTTCGTGCCGTATCCGACGCACTCAATCGTTCCACGCCATCCCTATACGGGAGTTACTGCCTACCTCAAGCTTGGCCCAAGCGGGCACCCTACAGTTCTGACACATCGATTTGATGGTCAGGCCGGGAACCTTTTCGTGAGCCGATGGGATGGCGACTCCTGGGAACAGCTCGGCGGCGGGCTGAAAACGAGTCCAGAAGAATTCACCATCTTCTCCCCCAATCTCCAAATCCTCCCAAATGGAAATCCAATCATCGCCTGGACGGAGAACCTCGGCACAGAGTCAAGCAATTACATTCACGTCGCGCAATGGAATGGCGAAACATGGGAACGACTTGGAGGCAGCGAAGGAATCGTTCCTGCACGACCCCATGCATGGGATGTCGCACTCGCGCTCACCAGCGACGGTCGGCCTGTCGTTGCAACCAACATGGACCCAGAAGACGCCGAGGGCGGTATCCAAGTCTATCAATGGACCAATGAGCAGTGGCAGCGAATTGGTCCTCCTGTGTATGACTCCCTCTACTCAGTACGGACGCCCCAGCTCGCGCTAGACTCTCTTGACAACCCCACGATCGCCCTTGCGCATCCCGCAACTGAGATGCAGGGACGTATCGTCGTTTGGCGCTGGACGGGAAGCGAGTGGGCGCAACTAGGAGAGTCCGTCAACAGCAGCGCAAACCCAACCTCCTATTCCTCCGGTCTCAGGTCACTTCTTTTCAACTCAGCTGACGAACCCATCATCTCCTGGACGGGTAGCAGCACAGGCACACAAGATGACCTGTTCTCCAGCATTTGGTCCAACAACCAATGGGTCTCGCTAGGAACTCCGCCGCGGACGGACGCAACGAGCATCCGAACAGTCCGTGGGAGCACTCTCACCACCAACGATGCGCTCCTCCTAGTGTCGACCGAATATGACACCCTGGGGGGAATGATCAATGTCCATCGCCTAGAGAACAATTACTGGCAGCTCGTATGGAACAGCCGGGCGGCCTTTCCCGGAACGCGAACCTCCATAGGAGCGCACAGCTTCGACGCAGACAGCTCCGGGAATCTGGCATTGACCTGGACCGAGCCAAGAGAAGAACAACACGTCGAAATTGTCGTGTATCGGCGAAACCAATAAATCAAGCCCCAGCCCATCCGCTACGTATCCAAGAGAGTCAAAGATGAGGATCGCAACAGCAATTGTCGCATGCCTTGTGTCCACGACTGCGTACTCGGCCCCCCGCCGCACGGTGGTGGCCAGCGGCGACTGCAAGGACGCGGAGCTGAGCGGGCAGGCCAAGGCATTCCTGGGTGCCCTCGCCTCGCGCCCCGAGCAGGACACCCTCACCGCCAACCAGTTCAGCGACCGGCTCTTCCCGCAGCCCACCAAGAGCTATGAGGACCTCCAGCGGCAGCTCGAAGCCGCCCAGGACCAGTTCTACGAAGGCCGCAACGCCAGGACGCTCCAGGCCGTCGACGAAGCCCTGCAGCAGATCACTCGGCTCCCCGTGGGAGACGCCCGCTGGAAGCTCTACGTCGAAGCCCAGCTCCTCCACGGCCTCAACTACCGCGCCATGGGCAAGCCGAAGGAGAGCGACACCGCGTTCCGCAACGTGCTGCGGCTCCAGCCCGAGTACCAGCTCAACCCGGACTACTTCGCCCCTTCCGTTCGACAGAACTTCGACAAGCTCCGGAAGGAACTCGCCCAGACGCGCAAGGTGAAGCTGTCCGTGAAGTCCACGCTGCCCGCCGCGGACGTGTACCTGGATGGGCTCAAGCTTGGGCAGACGCCGCTGTCACTCGATGCCGTCCCGGGCACCTATCACCTCACGCTCGTCAAAGGCGCCACCACGAGCTTCCCACGGCACATCCAGGTGCAGGGCACGGAGACGCCGCTGCTCGTCCACGTGGCCTATGAGGGCGCTGTCTCCGCGAGCCCCTTCCCCTGCCTCGCCACCTCCGACGGCAACGACGAGCGCACGCTGAGCCATGCGGTCCGGCTGGGCGGCACGCTCGGCGTGGAGGAAGTCATCGTCGTCCGGCTCGAGCGCCCGAGCAGCGGGCCCAAGTGGTTCGCGGCCACCGTCCTCAATGTCGAAGGAGGACAGAAGCTCCGCGAAGGCGGCTTCAAGACCCAGGGCGCGGACGCGCCGGACGAGGCACTCGCGGCGCTGGTCGACTTCGTCACAACCGGCCGCTCACCCTCCAACCTCGTGGTGATGAACGCAAATGGAAAGGCCCCGTGGGAATCTTCCGGGAACGTGGGCAGGAACGGGAGCGCGTCAGCAGGCGGCATGGACCTGACGGCCCCCAACCTCATGTCAGAGGGCGACGCGTCCGGGACACGCTCCACCTCCGGACTTCGCACGGCCTCGTATGTCGCGCTGGGAACAGGTGTGGCCGCATTCGGTGGCGCGGGCATCGTCCGGCTTCTTGCCCAGAAAGATGTGAACGCACTGGAGAAGCGGCTCGACAACGGCCGGATTCTGTCCAGTGACAAGGAGGCGATGGGGCTTCGCGACTCGCTGGTTCAGAAGAGCAACGTCCTCAATGGGTTGCTCGTCGGCGGAGGCGCGGCAGTTGTCACGGGCGCGGTGCTCTACCTCCTGTCTCCTGATTCGAGCTCGGCACCGCCCGTCTCAGTCGGACTCTCCGCGGACAGCCACGGCGCGGCAGCCTCACTGTCTGGTTCATTCTGACGCACTATTCACGAATCCAAGGACACGCATTCCGCGAGAGGTGGACCATCCGAGTCATTCCACCTCTCGCGCAGGCAAGCAGGCACGTCGAGTGCTGGATAGGAGAGACGCGTCAACAAACACCGCCGGGCCATCACGGCGCATAGAGTGCCGCCCATGATGCGAGCCCTCTTCGTCCTGCTGCTGGCCACGAGCGCCTCCGCGGCTTCTCCCCGAACCCTCCGGGTCGACTACTTCCACACCGGGAACGCCACCGAGGAACGGTTCAGCCTCGACAAGGTCGTCATCGAGCCGCTGCCCTGGCCCGGCCACCCGGAACGGGCCATCGACGAGACGAACCTCGGCAAGTACCTCTTCGAGGTCCGAGACAGGGAGAACAACCGGCTCCTGTTCTCGCGAGGCTTTGCGTCCATCTACGGCGAGTGGGAGGTCACGAACGAGGCGCGCAGCAGCAACCGCACCTTCCATGAGTCCCTCCGCTTCCCCGCGCCTGCGCGCCCCGTGCAGGTGCTCCTCAAGAAGCGGGATGCCCAGAACGCCTTCCGCGAAGTGTGGTCGCTGGTTGTCGACCCGAAGGACATGTTCGTCGACTCCTCGTCTCCTCCCGCGCCCGGGCCGCTGTTGAAACTGCTGGAGAACGGGCCGTCAGCGCAGAAGGTCGACCTGCTCATCCTGGGCGACGGATACACGAAGGCCGAGCACGCCAAGTTCGAGAAGGATGCCCGGCACATGGTGGACATCCTCTTCACCTTCTCTCCCTTCAAGGAGCGCAAGTCGGACTTCAACGTGTGGGGGCTCGTCCCCGCCGCGGCCCAGTCCGGCATTTCGCGCCCCTCCACCGGCGTCCACCGGCGCTCTCCCATCGGCGCCACCTACGATGCCTTTGGCAGTGAGCGCTATGTGCTCACCTTCGACAACAAGGCCTTCCGCGAGGCAGCGGCCTTCGCGCCCTACGAGTTCGTGGAGATCCTGGTCAACGGCAACACCTACGGCGGCGGCGGCATCTTCGGGCTCTACGGCACCGTCGCCTCGGACAGCCTGTGGGCGCCCTACGTCTTCGTGCACGAGTTCGGCCACCACTTCGCCGGGCTGGCGGACGAGTACTACACCTCTGAATCCGTCTATGCGCCCGCCGCGGACCGCCTGGAGCCCTGGGAGAAGAACGTCACCGCGCTCCACTCCCCGGAAGACCTGAAGTGGAAGCACCTGGTGTCACCAGGAACACCCCTGCCTACCCCCTGGAACAAGGAGGGATACGAAAAGCATGCCACCGCCGTGCAGAAGCAGCGCGGCCAGATTCGGGCGCAGCGAAAGCCCGAGTCAGACATGGACAAGCTCTTCCTGGCTCAGCGGGACTGGGAGGAAAAGTTCCTTTCCTCACAGAAGTATTCAGGCCGGGTCGGAGCCTTCGAGGGGGCCATGTACGAGTCGAAGGGCTACTACCGGCCACAGGTCGACTGCGTGATGTTCACTCGGGATCGCGTTCCATTCTGCGCGGTGTGTCAGAGCGCCATCTCCGAAGTCATCGACCTGTATTCCAGCCCTCCGGCCAGGTCTCCTCAGGCCAATCCCTGAACGCCTGAAAATCCGGTCACCTCTTGTGTGAAATGCCCATGTCACCAGGAGCGGACATTGGATTGCCCTCCGGTTCAGGTGTAAGGGGGACGCAACCTGCTTCCCATGGAGGGGAACTCATGCAGAGACGATTTTGGCTCCCGGCGGTCGTCACGGCCGTGATGGTCACGATGGGCACGGGATGTGGCGACGAATGCGTTGACCAGTTTGACTGCCGCACGGACAAGGGCACGCCGGCCGCTGGCAAGCAGTGGACCTGTAACTCTGGCACGTGCGAGCAGCGCGACATCACCCAGGGCCCGGATGCGGGCACCGAGGAAGACGCGGGCACCGAGCCGGATGCCGGCGAAGGTGACGCGGGTACCGACCCGGAGGGCTGCACCAGCAACGCGACCTGCGGTCTGACCGAGACCTGCAACACCACGACGAGCACGTGCGAGGACTCGGGCTTTGCCACGCCGGTGGCGACGACCAGCACGCAGATCCAGGCCGTCCGGGATGCGGCGGATGGCGCGCTCGACCCCGCGCTGCCCATCGAGGGTGCGTTCGTCACGTTCATCAAGCCTGCCGTCACGGGCAGCAACGAACTCCCCGGCTTCTTCGTCCAGGCCGAGGCCCAGGGCCCCGCCCTGTTCGTGTCCGACGCGACGGCGCTGGCCGCGGTCGCCGTGGGTGACCGCGTCAGCTTCTCCGTGTCCTCGAAGGCGACCACCGGCGGCCTGCGCTCCGCGGCCACCGTCACCGGGACCACGGTCATCAGCCAGGGCCACCCGGTTCAGAACCAGTCGACCGCCACCCCGGCCGGCCTCGCGGTCAACCGCTCCGCGGACACGTCGGACACGCTGGTGAACGGCCTGGACTCCGTGGAGTCCGAGCTCACCTACCTGACGGGCACGATTGCCGCGGCCGGCACTGGCATTGGCGCCGGCTACACTGGGTTCCAGATCACCACCGAGGGTGTCATCGCTGGCACCGCCAACTTCCGGCTCCGCGTGCCCACGACGCTCGCCACCGAACTCGACCTCATCCAGGGCTGCACGTTCACGCTGAACGCGGGCCCCATCTGGCGGTTCGATGCCGCCGCCCAGCCGTCCGCGTTCACGGCCTCCGAGCTCACCCTGTCGGGCTGCGCCGCGCCGACGTTCAAGTCGGCTTCGGCGACGTCGCTGACGGAGCTCGTGCTCAGCTTCAGCCGCAGCATCTCAGCGGCGAGCATCACCAACGCGCCGGAGCAGTTCACGCTCACCGAGGGACTGACGATCTCCGAGTTCCGCGTCGAGGGTCAGCGGGTCATCCTGACCACGAGCGAGCAGACCCCGGGCACCACCTACTCCGTCACCGTCGCGAACACCGTGACGGACGTGGCGGGAGGCTCTGTGGCATCGGAGGCCAGCACGCAGACGTTCCGTGGCTACCGCACGCCGGCCGTTCTCCAGCTGACCGAGGTGCAGCCGAACGCGACTGGGTCCGGCAGCGCCAAGGACCTGGTTGAACTGCAGGTCCTCACTGCGGGAACCACGGCAGGCCTCATCTTGGTCCAGGACAGCGTCACCGCCAACCCCGGTACACTCGCCAGCTTCCCCGACGTGGACGTCGCGGTCGGCGACATCATCGTGGTGCACCTCAACCCGGTCGACACCCAGGCGAATCCTTTCAGGGCCGAGACCCTGACGAAGGATGAAGCCCCGCGGAGTGCCAATCCCACGCACTACGACACTGCATGGGATTTCAGGGGCATTGGTACCAATGCCATCACCTACTCGAGCCGGATCATTCTCGTGCAGGACGCGGCTGGAACCATTCAGGACGCGGTGCCGTTCCGGACGACGGGGACCCCTCCCGGTGCCTTCCCGGGCCACCTGCAGGCCATTCAGGCTGCCGGCCAGTGGCTACCGGCCGATTGCGAAGGTGCCCCCTGCACCAACACGTCCACGCCTTCCGCCGGTGACGTGTCCGCATCCTGGGCAGGTATTCCGAACAACGCTGATCCCACCAGCAACAGCGTCCGCCGCCTAAGCGCGACGGACACCAACACGAAGGAAGACTGGGCGGTGGGCGCTCCTTCGTGGGGCCTGCCCAACTTCTAGTCTGACGGCTTCCACCTGAAGCCTCCGGGCCGCGGCTCCTTGTGAGCCGCGGCCCTTTTCTTTGCCCCGGGTTCGGTAGGACCCTGTGCGCCGTCGTCACGGCTGCCTCTACAGTGCCGACACTTCATCCGTGGGCCCGACTCCTTCGCGGGCCGGAGTCTTCATGCGCGCCCATCACGCCCTGCTCCCCATCCTCGCGCTGCTGCTGACCGCATGTTCTGACTCCGCGCCTCCCCACACTGACGACACCGGACCGGGCCTGGCCATCACCACGGAGGCGCTCCCCGCCGCATCCGTCGCGCAGGCCTATCGCAGCTCCCTCACCGCTTCGGGTGGCACGCCTGCCTATTCGTGGCGCGTCGCGCAGGGCGCACTGCCCACCGGACTCAGCCTCTCCACCCTGGGCGAAATCACCGGGACGCCCCAATCAGCGGGCACCGCTTCCTTCGGCGCGGAGGTCCGTGATTCGCGCGGACGGACTGTTCGCGCCACGTTCGAGCTCGAGGTGCTCAACGCCGGCCTCCAGGTCGCGTCATCCACGCTCCCCGATGCATACGTCGGCGACAACTACGCCGCGCAACTCGACGCTTCGGGCGGCACGGAGCCGTACACCTGGACGCTCGCGGAGGGCACCCTCCCGTCGGGCGTGCGCCTCGACGCACAGGGGCACATCTCCGGCGTTCCCGCCAGCTCCGGCACCTTCTCCGTCACCGTCCACGTGCAGGACGCCACCGGGCATTCGAGCCAACGTGTCCTCTCGCTCTCCGCTTTCACCGCGCCCTATCTCGCGAGCGGCACGCTCCCCTCCGCCTCGCTCGGAGCGGCCTACTCCACGGAGCTTCACGCCGTTGGCGGGCGACCACCGCTCACGTTCCGCATCACCTCGGGTGCCTTGCCCACGGGCCTCCAACTGGATGCCAGCTTTGTCCGAGGGACGCCCAGCGCACCAGGAGCCGCCTCCTTCACGGTCGAGGTTCAGGACGCCAATGGCCGTGCGGCGTCCGCCACGTTCAACCTCACCGTCCAGGGCGGCATCACCCTCACCCCCAGCGCGCTACCGGATGCCTATACCGATGCCGCGTATCGACAAGGCCTGTTGGTGATGGGTGGACGCGCGCCTTATGCCTGGGTGCTCAGCGCGGGTTCGCTTCCCGCCGGCATCCGGCTCACCAGCGCCGGCCTGCTCGAAGGCACCGCGTCCACGACGGGTACCTTCTCCTTCTCCGTCCAAGTCACTGACGCCGACGCACGCGTCGCCACCCGGGCGCTCGACCTTGTCGTGTACCGGCCTCCGTCCGTGGATGAACCTGCGATTCAGCTCGACGGGTATGTCTCGCAGTCCTTCAACGCCACGTACTCCGTCACTGGCGGAAAGGCGCCGTATTCGTTCTCTCCAGCCAGCCCCCTTCCCTCCTGGCTGCAGCTCTCCGCCTCCGGACGGCTCTCAGGCACGCCTCCCGCTCCCGGCACCACCAGCGGACAGGCCGTCGTCACCGACGCAAACGGACGGACGGGCACACGCGCCTTCACCCTCACGGTCTACGAACTCCCCACCGTCGTCACCACATCGCTGCCCGATGCGCGCAAGGACCTGCCCTACTCCACCCAACTGCAAGCATCCGGCGGCAAGGCGCCGCTTTCCTGGCACATCGTGTCGGGGATGCCGCCTTCAGGGCTCACGCTCTCAACATCAGGAACCCTCAGCGGCACCCTCTCGGAGCTCGGGTACTCAGCATTCACAGTCACGGTGACGGACGCCACGGGCAAACAGGGCTGGCACGCGATGGTCCTCCACGTGCGCTCCGCCAGCGCCCCCCTCACAGTGGGCCATTGGAACCTCGAGTGGTTCGGTGCCCCCACCCAGGGCCCGCCGGACGACCTTCAGATGGCCCACGCGCGCGACATCATTCGCGAATCGGGGGTCAACGTGTGGGGCCTCGTGGAGATGGTGGACGCCGCGGACTTCGCCACCCTCAAGGAGCAGCTTCCCGGCTTCAATGGCTTCCTCGCCAATGACACGTCCTTCGTCCCCAACGGAACGGCCTACTACAGCAATGGCGAGCAGAAGCCCGGCATCCTCTACGACAGCACCCTCACGCTTCAGGAGGCGCAGCTCATCCTCACCGCGAACGCCGCGGACTTCGGTGGCCGCCCTCCCCTGCGCGTGGACTTCACCACGACCGTCCAGGGCGTGAGCACCCCACTGGTCGTCATCGTCGTTCACCTGAAGGCGTTCGACAACGAGACCGCCTACGGACAGCGGCAACGCTCCAGCGCGGCGCTCAAGTCGTATCTCGACACATCCCTGCCCACCGAGCGCGTGCTCGTCATTGGCGACTGGAATGACGATGTCGACCAGTCCATCACCCAAGGCAGCGACGGCGACCCTCTGCCCAGCCCCTTCGCTCCGTTCGTGGCCGACACGCAGCGATACACCTTCATCACCGAGCCACTGTCCCTGCGCGGCTTGCGCACCACCCTCGACTATCACGACGCCATCGACCACACGCTCGCCTCCAACGAGATGGCCGCGAACTACCTGCCCGGCTCCGTCGAAATCCTGCGCCCGGACGCGTGGATTCCCAACTACGGCGACATCGTCAGCGACCACTATCCCGTCATCAGCAGCTACGACCTGGGAGACTCCGGCGGCGACACGGACCCGGAGCCCTTGTCCAACCTCATCATCAACGAGGTCCTGCCCAACGAGCCCATCCCGCCCGGGCAGACCGTGTCGGACACCCATTACGAATTCATCGAGGTGTACAACGCGGGGACCTCCACCGCGGACCTGTCCCGCTGGAGCCTGTCGGACTCCGCATCCGTGCGGCATGTCTTCGCCCCCGGCACCACGCTCGCTCCCGGCCGGGTCTTCGTCGTCTTTGGTGGCGCTCGAGGCTTCCCGGCCGGTACGCCCGATACCGTGGCCGCATCCTCTGGCGGCCTGGGCCTCAACAACGATGGCGACGTCGTCAGGCTCCTCTCGCCCGATGGGAGCAACGTCAATGAGATGTCCTACGGAGGCACCTTCGACAACATCTCCTTCAACCGGTCGCCCGATGCCACACCCGGCGCGGCGTTCGACTATCACCACCTGATAACCCCAGGGCTCAGCTCATCCCCGGGCCTCCGCGTGGATGGCCGGGCGTTCTGACCCGCTCCCGCGACAGGCGCCTCCGACCCCGGTTTCAGCGAAGTGAATCGAGCGGCGCGCCTGGGCCCACGGTGTCCCCGCGTGGGGCTGACTCTTGCTGGCGCGGTGGTTCGGCACCGGGCCCCGGCATCCCATCCACGCGGTGCGCTACCAGACCTCCGGGACCATCGCCGTAGATGACACGAACCTCGTCTCCCTCGTGATACTCCCGCAGGCCCGTGACGAGCTCGCCCTTCATGAAGAGGCGGGTCTGGTCATCCACTCCGACGTCGTACTCCACGCCGTCATCGCCGCGGATGAGCAGCTCGTTGTCGCCCACCCACTCCACGCGGCCATGGAGCTGGTCCGTGGGCGCTGGCCGTCCCGAACCGCCCTGCCCCGCCCCCAGCGTGCCCACGGGAAGCGAGCCGGAGCCAGGCGCCCCGGATTCTGGGGGCCGCTCGCGTGAGGCCATGAGGCCGCGAAGGACATCCGAGCGGCCTTCTCGCTCGCTCGCGGATGGAGGCCCCCGGCTCTCGCTCCGCTGGCCGCAACCGAGCCACACGGCGAACAGCCCGAATGCCATCAGCCTCCAACCGCGCGTTGCCCTCATGCGCTCGTGCCCCCCGCGTGTGGAAGTTCATCGCGACGGCCGGTCCGCACCGGCCCGCGCCTGTCTCTTCCTCAACATGCGGATGGCCCTGGCGGCCGAGAACCCAGTGCTTCCCAAGGCGCACCTTGATGGCGACCAGGGAGGCGTTAGAGCGCTCCGCCTCACGGCATCTCAGCCTGCGTGGATGCCTCGACCTCGAACGCACCAGCTGGTCAGCATCCTCCTGAAGCCTGCCCCAGGAGGACCTCCCGCGCGGGTGTGTCAGCGCAACGAAGCCTTCTCGGAGCGGCTGCTCGGCAGTTCGGAGGAGCAGGCCATGCGGCTCGACGCAACACCGCCCTGGTCTCGTTCGTCAGCGCGGACGAGCGCTACGGCCGGGCCGCGTCAACAAAGCGCACGAGGACGGGTTCGGGCTTTCGCAGGAGCAACTCGGAGGGGCGGCCTACTGCGTGCCGAGCCCCTTCGTGAAGCGGAGGGAGCGGAGTTCGAACAGCAATCCATGCGCTCGTCCGAACCGCCGTGCAGGAAAGGGAAGAAGCCGCGCGTCGTCCCACCACTCGACGCGCGCACTCCCGTCGGGGGCATCGGCCAGCCCCCGACGGCCCTCGGAACTACTCGATGGCGAAGATGAGCGTCACCTTCGCCTGCACCCGCTGCTCCTCGGGCTGGATGGGCGTCGCCATCGCGCGGGCATCCGCGACCTCGGCCATCGCGAAGCGCGCCGGGTAGAGCTGCGGCGGCTCCGTCACCGTGCTCGCGTCGAGCACCGCGCCCAGCTTCACGTTCAGCGACGCGGCCAGCACCTCCGCCGACTTGCGCGCCCGCGCCACCGCCTGCCGCAGGGCCTCACCCTGCACCGCCTCCTGGCGGCTCAGCCCGAAGCGCACCGAGTCCACCCGGTTCGCGCCCGCCGCCAGGGCCTGGTCCAGCAGGTTCCCCACCCGCGACAGGTCCTTCACGTGGACGCTCACCATGTTGCTCACCCGGTAGCCCTTCAGCTTCGGCTCCGTCTGGTTCGGCAGCGGCGGCGCGTACTCCGGGTACACCGAGTAGTTACGCGTCTGGATGTCCCGCCGCGCGATGCCCGCGGACGTCAGCGCCGCAATCACCTTCTCCATCCGCTTCGCGTTCTGCTCGCCCGCCGCCTTCGCGTTCGGCGCCAGCGTCTCCACCGCCACGTCGATGAAGGCCTCGTCGGGCTGCGCCTTCACCTCACCGGTGCCTTCCACGCGAATCGTCCGCATGCCCGCCGGGGCCTGCGCACGCGGCGCGGAGATGGGCTGTGGCTGCGCGAAGGCCGTCAGGCCAGTGAGCAACATCGCTGTCAGCAACAGGGGTCGAACAGGTCGAGCGAACATGGTGCCTCCTCAGGAATGGGCCGCTGCGGGTCGTACTGCAACGTCCTTACCCCTTGGAACGGCCGTCAACGGGTGACATTCATATTCCTCGTGCTCGTGCCCGGAGCGCTCCTTCTCCCTCCTGGAAGAAGGAGCGCCGGACTGGCCGGAATCCTGTCCCGGCGGAATGTCACGGACCGGCGGCTTCGGCGCCGGCCATCTCCCGCACCACCTGACCGGGGCCCCGGCTCGCCACCGAACGCACCTTCGTGGTGGCCTTGCGCCGCGCGGCCCTCAGCGCATCCCGGCCCATGTCCATCACCGCCGACACCGCGCCCACGACCAGGTTGCCGGGCGGCGTGTCCGGCGCCATCGGGTGCGGCCGCGTGGGCGCCGCCTTCCGCGACATCTCCAGCACGTCGCCCATCGTCCGAAGTTCCTGCGGACGGAAGACCTTCTTCAGCGCCGGGAAGAGGTCGCTCTCCTCCTGCAGGACGTGCGCGCGCACGTTCTCCATCAACACCTGCACCTTCGCGTCGAAACGCTCTGCTTCCGGGGACATTCCGTCCAGCTCCGCCAGCAGCCACTTCACCACGTGGTGCTCCTCCAGCGAGCGCAGCACGTCCGGCCCCAACTCCTCCGAGCGTGAACGAACCGCGGGGTAGAACACCTGCTCCTCGATGACGGCGTGCACGGCCAGTTCGGTGACCATCTGGTCCACCAGCCGACGCTTCAACTTGTGTGCATTGGGGCCCGCCTTCTCGAACTTCCGGAACAGCTGCTCCACCGTCTTGTGGTCCGCCTTCAGCAACGCGATGGCATCCATGGACTCACCTCCTTGAGAGTTCGTTGGCCGCTGGCGTCCTGGCGCAGCGCGGCATGTCGTGGATGGTGGGGATGACGCCGCTTGGATGCGCGAGCGGCGCATGGACGGCCTGGCCGCGCGGCCGCTCAACGGGCAACCCGCCACGCCGCTGGGGATGCGACGGACTCCGAGACTCCCGGGCAATCACCCGTGGGCGTTTCGCGGGCCAATGTCCGTGCCACCGTACCTCGGGAGGATGGGGTGCGCCGCTGGTGGGACTGGGGAAGGGAGAGCACCGTGATGAATGACATCCTGCGCGTCCGGGTCGCGCGCGTGACTCGCGAGGCCGAGGACATCCTGTCGTACGAGCTGGTCGCGATGGAGGGAGGCACCCTGCCCCCCTTCGAGGCCGGCGCCCACCTGGAGGTCCGCGTCCCAGGTCCGGGAGACTTCCTGCGCGCATATTCACTCTGCAACGATCCGGAGGAGACCCACCGCTACGTCATCGCCGTGGCCCGCGACGCCAAGGGCCGCGGGGGCTCGAACGCCATGCACGAACGGGTGCACGAGGGGGACGTGCTGGAGGTGAAGCCTCCTCGCAACAACTTCCCCCTGCTGTTCGCGCGCAGCTACGTGCTGGTGGCGGGGGGCATCGGCATCACCCCCATGCTGTCCATGGCGCGCACGCTCCAGCGCACCGGCGCGGACTACACGCTGCACTACTGCGCGCGCGAGCCCGGCCGCACCGCCTTCCGCGAGCTGCTCTCCCAGGCGCCCTTCGCCGAGCACGTGCGCTTCTCCTTCGACGGAGGGGACCCGGCCCGGGGCCTGGACGTGAAGGGACTGCTGGCCACGCGACTGCCGGGGGCCCGGCTGTACTGTTGCGGCCCCGCGGGGTTGATGAAAGCCGTGCGCGACGCGGCCACCCTGCACCGCTGGCCTTGGGAGAAGGTGCACTTCGAGTCCTTCACCGCCGAGGGCACCAGCGCCGCCACGGGCCGGGAGGAGCAGGGTTTCGAGGTGACCATCCGCAGCACGGGCCAGGTGCTGCAGGTGCCCGTTGGCCAGTCGGTGCTCAACGTGCTGCGCCGCAACGGGGTGCGCATCCCCAGTGACTGCGAGGCCGGGACGTGCGGCACCTGCGTCACACGGGTCTGCGACGGCCAGCCCGACCACCGCGACACCTTCTTCCAGGCGGAGCCCGCGGGTGACCAGCGCATGCTCGTCTGCGTGTCACGCGCCCGCTCCAAGCGGCTGGTGCTGGACCTCTGACACGGCCGGGCCGGGAGCTATGCCGCCCGGCCCGACGCCTCCCGGCGAGCACGCGCCACTTCGGACCGGACGAGCTGACGCAAGGCTTCCGGGTCGAAGGGCTTCTCCACGCGCGGATTGCCCACGCGCTCCAGGAACGTCCGCGCGGTGGCCGTGAAGGCGCCGCCGGTGATGAACACGATGCGCTCCGCTGCTCGCGAGTCCACCTGCGCGAGCGCGTCGTACAGGTCCATCCCGGTCATCTCCGGCATCATCAGGTCGCAGAGCACCACGTCGTAACGGGCCTCTGTCCCGGTCAGCTTCTCCAGGGCCCGCCGCGCGCTCACCAACACATCCACGTCGTTCTCTCGCGCGAGGGTGCGGCGGATGGCGCCACTCACCAGGGCATCGTCGTCCACCACCAGCACGCGGCCTCGTGTCGCCGCCTCGGTAGCGGGGAGCCGTCCATCCTCGCCCACGCGGTCTGGAGGCGGCCCGTCCGCGCTCGCGTGGGTGGACGACGGCGCTCCCTGGTGCGAGCCCACGGTGCCCGCCTCCGAGGACCGTGACATGCCGGATGTGACACTGGCGTCCTGCGCGGCCATCCGCCCTCCGTTCTCCTGGCTTGCCGCCGGGGCGTCGGAATCCACTGCCCGGCCGTCCGTGGACTTCGCCTGTGGAGGCGTGATGCCCCCCTCAGCCCCTTGCGCCCGCTCCGGAGCAGCGGCCCGCGACGCCGAGTCCGGTTCGCCACGCAGGCGCATCGTGGTCGCGTCGCTCGCCGCCACACCGTGCTCGACAGACACATCAGGCACCGTTGCGATGTCTCCCGAAGACGCTGGAGTCACAGGCACCGCGGCCCCCGGCACGCCTCGGTCCGACGTCGCGGGAGGCTCCACCGAGGCACCGTCCCCGCCAACCCGCTGCGCCTCCGCCGCGGCCCTCAGCGTCACGCGGAACACCGAGCCCCGCCCGGCCTCGCTGTCCACGGCGATGGTGCCGCCCATGGCCGTCAGGTAGGCGTGGCACAGCGACAACCCCAGCCCCGTGCCCACGCCCACCGGCTTCGTCGTGTAGAAGGGGTCGAAGATGCGGCCGAGCAGCTCCGGCGAAATCCCGCTGCCCGTGTCGCGCACCTCCGTCACCACCCGCCCATCCAGGCCCCTGCGCGTGATGAGCCGCACCTCGTTCGACTCCGCCTGTCCCTCCGGCAGCGCCTGCGCCGCGTTGATGAGCAGGTTGAGGAACACCTGTGCCAGGCGCGCCTCGTTGCCCTCCACGCGCGGCACGTCGCCGTAGTCGCGCACCAGCTTCGCGCGTGGGCGCAGCTCGCCCATGGCAATCTTCACCGCCGAGTCGAGCACCGCGTGCAACTCCACCGGCCCCTGCTTCTCGTCATCCGGCCGGGAGAACATCTTCAAGTCCTGTACGATGCGCCGCACGCGGTCCGCGCCCAGCAGCGCGTCACGCAGCGCCTGATTCACATCCTTCAAGCGAGCGCCCACGTCGCGCGTCCCGTCCAACTCCCGCGCGAGCGCGTCCGCCTCCTCGCTGGCGTGCTCCAGGTTCGACACGATGTACGCCAGCGGGTTGTTGATTTCGTGCCCCACGCCCGCCGCGAGCTGTCCCACCGCCGCCAGCCGCCCCGTCTGCACGAGCTGCGCCTGCGCCTGCCGGAGCGTGCGCATGTTCGCCTCCAGCTCCGCGTTGGCCCGCGCCAGCGCCTGCGTGCGGTCCTTCACGCGCTCCGCCAGCCACCGCTCGCGGTCCTTCAACTGCCCCACGCGCAGCAGGTACACGCTGACGCCCAGAATCCCCACGCCCAGCACGCACAGCAGCCAGAAGCCCGTGCGCTGCCACAGCTTCGGCTCCAAGACGACGTCCAGGGACACCGGCTCGGTCCACCCGCCGTCCCGGCCCTTCGCCTGGACCTCGAAGCGGTAGCTGCCGGGCCGCAGGCCGTTGTACAGGGCCCGCCGCGACTCCGCGTGCACCCAGGTGTCGTCATGGCCCGCCAGCCGGTAGCGGAAGGGCAGCCGCGCCGCGTCCACCGGCGTGAAGGCCGTGAAGCGAATCTCCAGCCGCGAGGCCCCGGGCTCCAGCTCCACCGGCCCCTCCATCGGCACCGGCGTGCCCTGGACGCGCACCTCTTCAATCCGCACCTCGGGCGGCTGCCGGCTCTCGCGCACCCGCACCGGGTCCACCACGATGGCGCCGCGCAGGTTGGTGAACCACAGCCGCCCGTCCTCCCCCCGCCACGCCGACGGCTGCGTGTTGCCGTTGCACTCCGCGCTGCGCATGCCGTCGCGCGTGTCGAAGTCCAGCGTCGTCAAGCGCGGACGCACGCCCGCCGCCACGTCCTCCAGATCACGCCGGGACACGCGGGACACGCCCTTGTTGCTGCTCATCCACAGCGAGCCGTCCCCGTCCGGCACCAGGCTGAACACCGCGTCGTCGTACAGGCCCTGCGCGACGGTGAAGCGCGCCCAGGTGTCCTCGCGCCACCGGCCCAGCCCCGTCTCCGTGCCCACCCACACCGTCCCGTCAGGGTCCGCGTGCAGCGCCAGCACCAGGTCGCCCGGCAACCCGTCCTGCTGCGTGAAGCGCTGGAAGCCCTTCTGCTCGCCGTCCCAGCGCACCAGCCCCGTGTCCGAGCCAAACCACACCCGGCCGCGCGAGTCCTCCACCATGACGATGATGGGGTTGGTGAAGCCGTGCTTCGGGCCGTACACCGTCACGCCGCCGCCATGCATCCGCGCCAGGCCCGCTTGCGTGCCCAGCCACGTGTCCCCCCGCGAGTCGACCAGGATGGCCGTCACCACGTCGTGCGGCAGCCCCTGCGCGCGCGACACCCGCGTGAAGCGCTGGCCGTCATACCGGTATGCACCGGTGAGGGTGCCCACCCACAGCGTCCCGTCATGCGCCTCGTGCATCGCGGGGATGACGCTCTCCGGAAGCCCTTGCTCGGTGCCCACGTGGTGGAACGTGCGGTCCTCGTACCGGAACAGGCCGCTGGTGGTCCCCACCCACAACGTGCCGCGGCGGTCCTCCAGCACGGCGCTGACCGTCTCGTCGGCCAGCCCCTCGGGAATGCCATAGGTGGCGAAGGGACCGTCACGCAGGCGCATCAGGCCCGAATAGGTGCCCACCCAGAGGTGGCCGTCCCGGTCCTCCAGCAGCGACAGCACCGCGGACTCCGCCATCCACTCCATGCCGGGCACCGGCTCGCTGAAGCCCTTCGAGTTGTGCCGCGTCAGGCCGCCGCGATGCGTGCCCACCCAGAGGTTGCCGTCACCGTCGGCGTACAGCGCGTTGACGGACAGGGACGGCAGGCCATCGTCGGTCGTGAAGCGCTGCGCCACCACGCCATTCCACGAATAGAGGCCCGCCTTCGTCCCCAGCCAGAGCACGCCCGTCGCATCGCGACGCAGCGCCATCACATAGGGCCGGGACTCCGGCCCGGGGAAGGGGAACGGCGCCGGCTCCACGCGCCCATCCACCCACCGGGCCAGCCCCTCCGGCGTGCCCACCCAGAGTGACGTGCCCTCACCGGGCGTCAGCGCCGTGATGTGGGAGGCAGGCAGGCCATCCGCCACCGTGTACTGGCGCGTCACGCTCTCGCCCATGCGCACCTGCCAGAGCCCCGCGGTCGTACCCACCCACAGCAAGCCATCCGCCGCCACCAGCGTCTCCACCCTCGCGGTCTCCAGCGGCCCGGCGGCGCCCGGGGCACGCTCGAAGCGGCCGTCGCGGTACGCCACCAACCCCTGGCCCGTGCCCACCCACAGCGTGCCCGACGCATCCTCCGCGAGCGCCTTGATGGTGTGGTTGCGCAGCTCCGGCGTATTGCGCTTGTCGAACACGGTGAAGCGCGCGCCGTCGAAACGGGCCAGCCCCTCCCACGTGCCCAGCCAGAGGTAGCCGTCGCGCGTCTGCACCATGGACAGCAGGCTGTTCTGCGGCAGCCCGTCGTCGCTGCGCCACATGTCCTGGCTGTACTGCGAGACACGACGCTGGGGGTCCAGGGCCATGCCCGGCGTTGCCAGGATGAGTCCCACGAAGAAGAACCACCCGATGAACCCCCGCCCGAGAGCGCGGGCTCGCTGCCCCGGAGTGCGCATGTCGCACGCAGTGTCCAGCAGAAATGGCCCAGAGGCCACACGCCGCCGAATTCATCGGAGGTGGAACGTTCAGTGAACGGTCTTGGCGGCAGCGGCGAGGGACCGGCCTCCTCCCCCTGTACAGCCCCACCG